>CAZOYH010000077.1:0-8117 GCA_964583995.1 uncultured Methanobrevibacter sp. | reverse complement strand
TACCAAACAGTCAGTGACAGCATAACTTTGAACAAAATCAATACCACAAGGATGAGGATTATTATCAAAATTCATCCATTCATCTTTAACAAAACAATTATTCTCCACGCTAAAAATAGTTCTGACCTTTTCTTTAGACGGTAAATTAATAATATTCATAAAATCACTAGAATACTCAACAGATTCACCAGTGCCTGAGAATACCAAACTATCAACCTCTTTTAATATATGATAAATCATGTTTTATATATGAAATTACTCCTATAAAAATACTCAATTAAAGAAACTTTATTACTAACCCCAATTAAATATAATAATTAATGTATTCTCAAACAAAAATTGCAATTCCTATTTTTCAAAAGAAGTGCAGTGATGTAATCGAAGTGGCTAATGATTGTATTGATAAGGGTGCTGATGTTTTAGAGTTTAGGATAGATGCCTTAAAAAAACCAGATATTAATGAAATTAAAAATACAATAGAAGAGATTAATTTTCCTATGATAGCTACCAATAGAATCAACTCAGAAGGCGGATCTTTTAAGGGTTCCGAAGAAGAAAGGTTCAATATTCTTTATGAATGTTGTGATTTGGTTGATTATGTTGACATTGAACTTCAAAGTGATGATGAATACATAAATAAGATTCATGATACTGGCGTGAAGACAATCGTTTCATACCATGATTTCGAAAAGACACCTGATTTGAATGAAATCATGTATATTGTTGAAAAGGAACAGGAATTAGGTGACATTGCAAAGGTTGCTTTTATGCCACAGGATTTGGAAGACACATTAACCATTCTGGCTGTTCTTTCCCATTGCGAAGATACAATTGCCATTTCCATGGGTGATTTGGGAAGTTACACTCGAGTTATGGCCTCTAAATTTGACTCACCAATTACTTTTGCAGCCGGAACTGATGTTACAGCTCCTGGCCAGATTGATATTGAAACAATGAAAGCACTTCTAAATATGGATTTAAATATTATGGATGAGTGATTGTATGGCTAAAAAAATTATTTTAGCTGTGATTATTGTTATTTTAATAGCTGTTTTTGCATTATTTTTTTTAGTAAACAATACTGTTGACGTTTATATAGATGGAGAAAATGTTACTGTTTCGGCAAATACCCTTTCAGGCATTGATGAAAATAGTTTGTGTGAAGATATCTGCGATTACACATTAGATGTGATGAATGACACTACAACCGATATTGACACATATAAACATGGAATATCCGATATTTGTAGTTCTTACGGCCTTGAAGATGTTGAGGTTAATCTTGATTCAAGCATTGGTGAAAACCAGATTCCTGTTATTGTTTATGTTGACGGCACATCCATGGTTCCGACATTACAGGACGGACAAAGCGTGCTTTTAAATAAAACTCATGACGTTCATGTCGGAGATATCGTTGTAGCTGATTCTGATGAATATGGTGGCATTATAAAACGAGTTGGTGACATTGACGGCGATGAAATCTATTTAATTAGTGATAACAAGCAAGTCTCACATGAATACATTAATGGCGTATTATATGAAATTAAAGGAATAACAACTTGGGTTAATATTGATGACATCAATGGTGTGGTTATTGCATATTAAAAAAGGAAATAATGCATTAAGCACCATTTCCTTAAAAAGGGAGATGTTTAGAACATCTGTTCTTTAATTTTGTCATACAGAGGACGATTACACGGCACGGTCCCCCTCTTCACCAGTTCTTATTCTAATTACGTTGTCTATTGGGTAAACGAATATTTTTCCGTCTCCAATGTTTCCGGTGTGAGCACCTTTTTTGATTGCTTCAATGATTGTGTCAACACCTTCATCTTTTACAACGATTTCTATACGTGTTTTTGGAATCAAATCGATGCAATAACTGGATCCCCTGTAGGATTCCTTTATACCTCTTTGACTTCCTCTTCCTTTTACTTCAGATACGTTCATCCCTTCACAGCCTACTGCCAAAAGGGCGTTTTTAACATCTGTATATTTTTCCTGTCTGATAATCGCAACAATACTTTTCATGATTACACCTAGTTAAAGTTATATGCTGATTCCTCATGAAGATTTGTGTCAAGTCCACCAATTTCTTCATATTCTTCAACTCTTATTCCACCCATTGCTTTATCTAATACTTTAGCAAATATGAAACTTAGTACAAATGAATAAGCTAAAGTAGCAACAACACTTATTAATTGGATTACAACCTGATTTGGGTTTCCTGCAACTAATCCTGCAACTCCACCTACTGCCGGAACTGCAAAAATACCAGTTGCAATTGCTCCCCATATACCAGACATACCGTGAACACCCCATACATCTAAAGCATCATCGTAACCGAGTTTTGCTTTTAAGAAGTATATTGCAAAGTATGAAACGAATGGAGCTACAGCACCAATTATTAATGCTCCAGGAACATCAACAAATCCTGCTGCTGGAGTAATTGCTACAAGTCCTGCTACTGCACCGGTTATTGCACCTAAAACTGTTGGTTTTCCAACAATGTATGTATCTAATGCTGTCCAAACAATTAATGCTGTAGCAGCTGCAACGTTTGAAACTATAATTGCATTTGCTGCAAGTCCGTCAGCTGCAAGACCGGATCCTCCGTTGAATCCCATCCATCCAAACCAGAGTAGAGCTGCACCTAAAACAGCATATCCTAAGTTGTGAGGAATTAATGAGGTATCTTTTCTTTTACCTAAAACTAATGCAACAGCCAGTGCAGCTACACCGGAGTTCATGTGAACTACTGCTCCACCTGCAAAGTCAAGGGCACCTAATTGGGCTAGCCATCCTCCACCCCATACCCAGTGGGCTACAGGGACGTATACAAAACAAGCCCATAATATTGTGAAAATTATCCATGCTTTTGTTTTCATTCTTCCAACTAATGCTCCGGAAATAAGTGCTACAGTCAAACCTGCAAAAGCACATTGGAACATTACAAACAATAATGTTGGAATTGATCCTGTCAAATCATCTAATGCAATTCCTTGTAAGAAGAAGTTGGTCGGTGCACCAATTAAACCATTTATATCGCTACCGAATGCAAATTGGTATCCGAATATTACCCATATTACACTTACAATTGAAAATGCTATGAAAGTTAAAAAGATTGTATTTAAAACATTTTTACGTTTACTTAATCCTCCATAAAAAAATGCGACTGCAGGAATACTCATTAAAAGTACTAAAAGACTGCAAATGAGTACCCATGCGGTGTCGCCTCCACTAAAAACTACCATTATATCTTATCTCTTAAATTTGAATTGTTAAATTATGAAATTTACTTGCCGGAAATAGTCGGCAATAATATGTCGGAAGTATCATTCCGATATATAGTAATTGAACCCCATAGTATATAAAGGTTTTGTTAAAATCAAAATCAATGCACAAAAAATAGCAATTTACGAAAATGTTAAACATTATACTGAATTTTAAAAAAACAATATGATTTCATTCAAAATAACACGGAAAATTACTTTAAAATCTAATTTTTAAAGAAAATATTAAATATTAGCTTTTAAAAAACATAATAATAGTATAGTCAAATTTTAAATTAAAATAAAATAAAGTGTTATTATGAGAGACTCAGTAAAAGCGAATCTAATAGTATTTTTCATTATTGCTATTGTTGCATTTGGTATGAGCAACGCATTTGCTAGTTTAATCATTCATGAAGACAATGACTCATACAAATTGATTCCAATCGAAAATGATTCATTTGAACCAAACTACATCAATAAGGTTCCAACAATTATTCCAAAAGTGGAAAATAATACAACTGAGGTTACACCAACAAATAACACTTATTACAATGTAGAAACTACATATGACAACTGGACGGAAACATATACTGAATATACGGAGAACTGATAAAATGGCAGAAAAGAAAAAATTTATCAGAGACAGCGTCTATGGAGATATTAGCTTAAGTAATTTTGAAGTAAAAATTATGGATATGCCACAATTCCAGAGATTAAGACGAATTAAACAGTTGGGATTAATCAGCTTAATTTATCCTGGAGCAACACATACAAGATTTGAACATTCAATAGGAACAATGAATCTGGGATCAAAGCTATCAGAAGAACTTGGACTGGATAATGATGATATTGAACTAATCAGAGCTTCAGCACTATTACATGATATTGGACACGGTCCATTTTCACACGTTTCAGAAGGAGTGCTTTCAGTTCCCCATGAGGAACTAACCAAATATGTGGTTATAAAAACATCCATGAGAGACTTGCTTGAAGAAAAATTTGACGTGAATAAAATCGTTGATATCGTTAACGGAAAAGGATATCTCGGACCAATCGTATCCGGAGAGCTTGACGTTGACAGAATGGATTATCTTCTAAGAGATTCTCACAACACTGGTGTTGCCTACGGAATTATCGATTATGAAAGAATCATTTCAAACCTGAAACTGGAAGATGGATTGATTTTAGACATTAAAGGTGTTCAGGCAGCAGAAGGAGCCTTAGTGTCAAGATACTTCATGTATCCTAGTGTCTATCAGCACCACACCACAAGAATTGTCAATTCCATGTTTAGAAGAGCCTTAAAGAAAGTCATTGACGAAGGCATAATTAATGAAAATGACATCTACAAATATGATGATGCTGAACTTATTGGAGTATTCAGACATTGTGAAAACAGATTTGCAAATGACATAATGTCAAGATTAGACAACAGAAAAGTAATGAAAAGAGTTAAAACAATAAGACTAGACAACTTCAAATATCCTGAAAAGATGTACAAGATTGAAGCAAAAACACTAAGAAAAGCTGAAGAGGAAATAGCTGAGGATTATAATATAGATAAAGATTATGTGTTTATTAATATTGCCGAATACCCCAGATTTGATGAAATGAAAACCCAGGTTAATGTAGACGGCAAACTATACCCATTGACCGAAATATCAAACATTATAGGAGCTTTAAGTAAAGCCAGATTCAATATCCCAGACATCAGCGTTTATGTAGATGACAGTGAAAAATCAAAATTTGAGAAATTCAAACTTGAAAATTATCTGGAATTGCCTGAAATCGACAGGGAAAAATTCCATGGAATTCACTATGACCAAATAAAACTATTTTAGGAGAAAATTATGATAGTTGTTGCAATTACAGGAGCAAGCGGAGTTATATATGGAATAAAACTCCTTGAAGCCCTAAAAGAATTAGATATCAAAAACTCATTGGTAATCAGTGATGCTGCCCGAATAGTAATCGAATCAGAAACCGAATACAACGTAGATGATGTAATAAAAATGGCAGACAAATACTATGATTTCAATGACTTAACCGCTTCTATAAACAGTGGATCATTTAAAGCCGACGGATTGGTTATTGTACCATGTTCCATGAAAACATTGTCCTCAATAGCTAACGGATACGGTGCAAATACAATAACAAGAGTGGCAGATGTAAGCCTAAAGGAAAGAAGACCAACCGTTATTGTTCCTCGTGAAACTCCACTTAGAAGCATTCACTTACAGAATATGCTAACATTATCACAGGAAGGAGCCATTATTTTACCTGCAATGCCCGGTTTTTATTCAACACATGATACTGTTGAAGACCAGATAAATTTCATTGTTGGAAAGATATTGGATTGCCTGAAAATTGAAAATGACTTATATAAAAGGTGGGAATAAATGTTAGAAGATAAGGATTTCATTAAATCCTGTGACGTTCCAGGACCAACAAAAGAAGCCATAAGGGCAATAATTCTTTATAGATCCGAAGTTTCATCCACCGACAAAGTTGTAGACTGCGGATGCGGCACCGGTGGAATTACATGTGAATTTGCCCAAAGGGCAGGTGAGGTAATCTCAATTGACACCAATCCGGAAGCAATTGAAATGACTTCCAAAAACCTCAAGAAATTTGGTCTGGGAGATAATGTCACATTAATTAACGATGATGGAGTAAATGCCCTAAAAGATATTGACAACATTGATATTGCCATTGTAGGGGGCAGCGGCAGACAACTTGAAAATATCTTGGACATTGTCCATGAAAAATTAAACCCTAAAGGCAGAATCATCATAACTGCTATTTTGGTTGACACTAAAGTCGAAGCAATTAACAAGCTTAAGGATTTGGGATACAATCCTAAAATCATAGAAGTTAATATTTCAAACGGAAGAGTTCTCGACCGTGGAATTTTGATGATTAGTGAAAACCCGATAGCTATCATGACTGCCAAAAAAAGATAATAAAAATATGGAGATTATAAAATGAGTAAGCGTTTAAGTTGGAAAGTAAAGTTTTCAATAGTAATGATTCTTCTGATAATCATTATTTACGGATCCAACTATTTAGTACTTGGAGACGGTGAACACATCATATCCTACGTCTGGACCCATTTGGGTTTTATTCCAGTGGATATTTTGCTTGTTGCATTCTTACTTGATGAAATTATAGAAAAAAAAGAAAAAGAAGCTATGCTTGAGAAATTGGATATGCTTATGAGTACATTCTTTTCTGAAGTTGGAAACGAATTAATCAGCCAGTTAAGTACTGTTAACAAATACAAAACAAGTACTGAAAACTTAAAATCAATTAAAGATTGGGATGAAAAAGACTTTGACAATAAGTTGGCCGAACTTAAAAATTCATCAGTTGATTTCTCTGCCCAAGTAGCGCCGGAAGATAGGGAAGAATTTTTAGAAAATTTAAGAACACTGCTTGTTTCAAAAAGAGAATTTATTATCAACATGATTAATAATCCTAATTTACTTGAAAAAGATGAATTTACTGGATTAATCAATGCAATTCTTCATTTGGATGAAGAGTTAGAACACAGGAAAGATTTGGCTTTGGTTAGTGATGCGGATTTCGGTCACTTGAATGGAGATATGCAAAGGGTATATGACAAGCTGATTCATGAATGGGTTTACTATTTAAAATACTTATACAAATATTACCCTTACATGATTGCATTAATCATCCGTACAAATCCGTTTGATGAAAGTGCAGAAGTCTATGTAAAATAATGATTTTAGGTGAGATTTGATATGAGTAATGAAATTGAAAATAGTGAAAATATTAAATCTTGCATTATTTTATGTGGAGGGCAAAGTAGAAGAATGGGTCGTGATAAGGGATCTATGATTATTCAGGATAAACCTATGATAAAACACATTCTTTCTACATTAAACCACCAAATAAATGAAGTTGTAATTGTTTTAAATGATAAGACAAGAATTGACAACTACAGCTCATTTATCAATCCAGCCGAATACGCCTACCCCATAACATTTGTTGAGGATAAAATAAAAAACAAAGGCCCGATGCCAGGGATAATGACCGGACTTTCACAAATTTCAAGTGACTATGCATTGATATTGCCTTGTGATAGTCCATATGTCTCCTCAAACTACATCAATACTATTTTTGAAGAAATCGATGAAAATTATCAGGCTGTTGTCCCATATCATGATGAAAATAATAAATTAAAAACATCAGAACCTCTTCATTCAATTTACAATAAAAATATCATTCCTGAAATCGAAAAATTAGTAAATAATGATATTTTACACATTAAAGGACTAATAGAAAAGATAGATACTAAATTTGTTTTAATTGATAATAAAAAAATAGAAAAAAAAGAATTTAGAAATCTTAATCGTCCGGAAGACGTTTAAAGATGTTCTACTAACTCTTTTGTTTTTTTAACTGCTAAGTTAACAGCGAAAAGAATATCTTCTTTTGTCAATGGTTCTTTTCCACCTTTTTGCATGGAACAAATGTGACCATCTTTTGTAACACCAACATTTAAACGAGCACTTGCCACTCTTTCTTCAGCCAATGTTGGGTCAATAACCATTTTATCACCAATTTTAACAAAAGTACATAATGCTAATTCGTTGTTAATCGGTAAATCAAAGGTTTCATCTTCACTAATGACAACTTCTTCATCAACAATGCTTGCAACAGGCAATTTGCAAGATTTAAGTGCTGCCATAACGGCTAACTCACAAGCATCGAAAAGGTTTCCACAGTTATCAATGATATGTAAATCAATGAATAACATCCAAACGTGTTTTCCTTCTTCAACACATAATTTATCCAATTCCACTAATTCACTTTCAC
>CAZOYH010000076.1:0-8220 GCA_964583995.1 uncultured Methanobrevibacter sp. | reverse complement strand
AGAATCCAACTTTGTTTGGATCTTCGTCAGATACTTCTTTGAGTTTGTTAGCAACGAGATCTAATGCTTCATCCCAGGATGCTTCTCTGAATTCACCATTTTCTTTTATTAAAGGAGTAGTTAATCTGTCTTCCCTATTAATAAACTGATATCCAAAGTTACCTTTTGGACATACTTTACCCTCATTTACAGGGTGTCTTTTTAAAGGTTCTACACCAACAATCTTACCGTCTTTTACAACGAAGTTAAGTCCACAACCGGTACCACAGTATGGACAAATTGTTGGGACATATTTTATCTCAACCATTTTATAATCTCCAAAATATATTTTTTATAAAAGTAATTAAAAGAAGCTTTAAAAAGCTTCTAATAATTTAAAATTTACTTACTTATTCTTTAAGATAAGTAATCCAGTAGATTAATGCAACAAATACTGCTCCACCAATGATGTTACCGATGGTTACTGGAATTAAGTTGTTAATGATAATAGTACCCCAGTTTACACCTTCAGCACCTAAGAACATACCTAATGGTATGAAGAACATGTTTGCAACACTGTGCTCAAATCCGATACATACAAATGCCATGATTGGGAACCAAATACCAACGATTTTACCGATGATATCGTCAGATGCGTTAGCTAACCATACAGCTAAACATACTAACCAGTTACATCCGATACCTTTAATCATTGCTACTTCAAAGGTCATTCCAACTTTAGCAGTTGCAACATTAATAGCTTTTTCAGTAATACAATATGCTGGAGCGCTTGCGTCGGTAGGCATAATTCCTCCCATGAAAGCAAGAACGTATGCTACAAATAAAGCACCAACAAAGTTGAATACCCAACTGAATATCCAGTTTTTAGCAAGACCTCCGATGGAAGCTTTACCGTCTAAAACACCTAAGGTCATGAACATTACGTTACCGGTGAATAATTCTGATCCTGCAAGAACAACAATAATCAAACCTACAGGGAACACTGCACCGAATACCCATTTTTCTAAACCGAGAGGTGCACCTGCACCTAACATACCTGCACTAGCTACTTCAGCTAATAATCCACCAAATGCAATGTAAGCACCTGCTAAAAATGAAAGCAAGATTACATTGATAATTTTTGCGGAATCTTTTGCACCAGCTGTTGCCGCAATTGCTTTTGCAGTTTCAACTGGAGTTTTGAATGAACTCATTCTATCAACCTCTTTATCCCTTTTTTATGTTAAAATTATAATACTAATGAAAACCAAATTTTCGATAGTTCAGAGTATTATGATAGTATTTTTAGTTTTTATATATAAAAAGGCTTTGTTATTTGAAGCAAAAAGAAATATTTAAATAGTAGAAGCCGTTTTTTTCAAAAATAATAAATAATCATGATAAATATATTTCATATCGATTAAAAAATCTTATTTTTATAAATTAAATGTTAAATTTAGAATATTTAACTAACAAATATATTAAAAATCGATACGATTATAAAATATAATCATAACATATAGTTTTGAAATAACGATGAAAAAAAATATCAATGTGAAATTAATTTTAAATCGTATGAAATCAACATGAATATTAATAATATTCACATCATTAAAAAATTGTTTAAAAATAAAAATAAAATATTATAAGAATTTAACAAAAAAAATACAAAATTAAAATTTAAAAATAAAAAAATTAGGGTTAAATATTAAGTTTAACCCGAAACCATGACGAGTTCACCCGTTGTTGGGTCTTGATAAACTTTACCAACTTCACTATAACCACTATCTTCGAGCCCTCCAGCATCTGTGTAGTTTTGAGTGAATGTTTCGGCTGTTGAAACGTCTTGTGTAGATGTTGAATCTGAAATCATGTCCGGATTAACAGATAAAGCCATTATAGCGAATATCAAAAAACCAAGTGCAAGCACCAACATCGCATCTGAAAGGTTGTTTAAACCTCCCATCGGATCATCATCAACTGACTCAGAAATTCGTCTTCTTTTCCTAAGCATAATCTCACCATTTATTCAGTGTTTCTAATTCAGCCTCAGCTACAGTCTCAAGATTAATCAGTTCAGATTCATACCATTGCTTTTTAAATTTAGAAACAAGATATGCTAAAGCACCCACAGACAAACCAGTTACAGTTGTATCAAAAGCGATTGTTAATGATTGAGCAAGAGTTGATATATCGCCGGTTCCAAGTGCTGCCAAACCCGGTCCCAAAGGAATTAAAGTTCCTAACAGTCCTAAAATCGGACCAACTCTAACAAGAATATCTGTTTTATTAGTCTTTTTAATTAGTTTGGTTTCCTCAGAGGATATTAAATCGCTTGCTAAAGCTTTTCTTGCCTCTGAACCAATATCATGATTATTAGCTATCCTAATTAAAACATTTTTTTGATATTCAAACAGATTACTATCTTTAATTTCACCAATCATTTGGGAAACATTGCTTGAAAGTGAAATCTTTCTAACTAACTCTTCCAACTCAGCAGAACTAATAGCCTTTCTTGATATAAACTCATTAATCAATCCTCCAAAAGAAAGAATGACAATTACAATTGAAATAACTATTAAAACAACGACAGGAGTTAAAAGACTTTCTGAAATAATATGAATTAATGAAGTTAATGTCTCAGTTCCCTGAATTATCATGAATTGCCTCCTTTACTATCGTTTAAAACAAAACCTAAAATTAATACAACGCAAATTCCAATTACAACATAAATTAACTGATATGTTGGAGTTAAAATTAAAAAAGAACTAAACATTGTGTAATTTAACTGTCTAGCAGAATTATATGTTAAAGCAAAAATAAACATTAATATTGAAAATAAACACATGAATTCACTAATAATAACTGAATATGGTCTTTTTGCATGAATTAATAATTTTGTAAGTTGATAAACGGAAAATAATATAATAAACACAAATAATGAATATAATATGGGCTCAAATAACACTAAATTTGATTGGGATGACAACAACACCGCTGAAATAATTGCAATAATCGAAATTAAATAAATAGACTGTTTCAATTGAAGTTTACCTTTAACATAACCCCACATTACAGCAAACACCAATATTGCAACTAAAAGAAATATGTAACTAAAATAATCTAATAAGAACACAAGTGAACTGTTTAGGTATGTTGAAAGATATATTAAAACAAACGATACAACAAAAGATGCTGCAGACAATATAGCTAATTTTACATTAGTGATTTTGTAATTTCCCAAAAATAATGCCAGATTACCTGCAAATAACAGTAAGATTATTAACAAATATCCCCCAATCAAATCCATATTTTTCAACCTAAAATATAATTATTTATAATTAAATTATAACTACATGAATATATAAACATATCGTAGAAATAATTTAAAAAAGAATTAATCAATATACAAGTATTTACAAGATAAAAAAAGAAATTTAAAGATTTAAAATGAAAAATAAAAGAAAAATAAATGAAAATAAAAAATTATATTAATTATTATCGAAATTACACTTTTATTCTTCAATTAATTCATAGTATGAACCTTCAGCACATGAAATACAAACTGGTTTTCCACCTCTAAGTACATGACGTCCATCGGATACTTTTTCACCACAAACTGAACAGAATGTTGTAGTATAAGGTTTACCGGGCATGTCTCCTAGACCCAATTCAATTTTAACTTTATCCACCTTGAATAATTCTTCAGGAGGTGTGCGTCTGAAACGTGCAATCATCTCTTCTTTTGTCTCTTCATCTTTGAATTTTTTATTTGCATCAGCATCAGTTATCCTTAAAGCTTCACCAGTATCCTGGTTATAAAAAGTAGCTGCAAATTTTCCATAATACATTTGTTTTAATGTTCTTTTACCCATTGAACAACCGGTTACAGACTGGACTGCATCAGACATGCACCTGTCGATTTCTAAAAATACAATTAAGTTTTTATGCCTTTCATTTAAAGGCATCCCAAGTAATTCAAGCCCATACATTGCCAATTTAGTTCCGATAGCTATTCCGCCACAAACATGCCCATGAAAATTCGCTGCTTTAGTCAATTGTTCATCGTAGTCTTGTTCATTCATATTATCACCTATAAATCTAATTCTAAATTTGTCTTTAGAGGTACACATACCTTTCTTTTATCATCTAGTTCAATTAATTTTACATCGATTGAATAAGCGTTTCTCAAATTTTTTTCTGTTACAACATCATTTGGAGTTCCAAAATCAATAAATTTTTTATTTTTCATTATGGCTACTTTATTTGAACTTAAAAATGCATGATCTGGAAAATGTGAAGACATTATAATTGAAAGTCCTGATTTCGCCAGATTATCAATGATTTCCAAAAGCTTAATTTGATTACCAAAATCCAAGTGTGAAGTAGGCTCATCCAATATCAGGATATCCGGTTGTTGGCATAAAATTCTTGCAAGAAATACCAACTGCCTTTCCCCACCGCTTAAATTAGTATATTCTTTATTGCGTAAATGTTCAATGCCCAAAGTTTTTAAGGCATTTAACGCTATATCCATATCTTCCTTTTTAGGAGAATCAGTTAAGTTAAGATACGGTGCTCTGCCCATAACAACCACATCAATTACTTTAAATGGAAATGATGGAACATGTGATTGAGGAATATACCCTATATGAGTTGAGATTTCACGAAAAGATAACTTTTTAATATTGTTGCCATTTATTAAAATCTCTCCGGAGCTTATATCATGAAGGCCATTGAGGCATTTTATCAGCGTGGTTTTTCCAGTGCCGTTTGGACCTAAAATACATAATACATCCCCTTTATCAATAGAAAAGCTAATATCCGAGAATATTTCCTCACCATCATATGAAAATGAAATATTTTTAACTTCAAACAGTTTATTGTCTATGACCATTCTGAATACCCCCTTTTAAGTAAATATAGGAATATCGGAACACCAATAATAGCTGTTAAAATACCAATCGGAATTTCAATCGCAATCACTGCACGAGAAATATTATCAATTAACAACAGAAAACTTGCACCTAAGCTTAGTGCTGCAGGAATCAGGATTTTATTGTCGGGACCTACAATCATACGAGTCATATGGGGAATTATTAATCCAATCCAACCAATAATTCCACTTACAGATACTGCTGCAGAAGTAAGCAATGTACAACCAGCAATAATCAATAATCTAACTCTTGTAGGGTTTAAACCTAATGATTGTGCCTCTTCATCACCCATTGCAAGCAGATTCATTTGCCATCTCAAAGCAATTAATATTGCTGCCCCAATGACAATTGGAATTAAAATCATGATTAGATTATCTAAAGTTACAGATGCTAAACTGCCCATAAGCCAATAAACAATTTCAGGTAATTTATCATCTGGATCCGCTATAAACTTAATGGCTGAAATCAGCGCATTGAAGAATGCTGAAATAGCAACACCGGATAAAACTAGAATAAGTATTCCTCCTGCTTTGTAGACTCTTGAAATAAAATAAGTAATAGATACTGAAATTATACCAAAGACAAATGCAAATATTTGTGTAACAACACCAGCACCACTTATTAAAATTGCCAATGCCGCACCAAAACCTGCCCCATTTGATACTCCAAGCAAATCTGGAGATACAAGAGGGTTTTTGAAAATACTTTGAAAAGCGGCTCCCGCCATAGCTAATGCCGCACCGACAACAACTGCAGCTATAATTCTTGGAAGTCTTATTTCAAAAACAATAGTAGTAATTGTAGGTGAAACTTCTAATTGTGGGAAAATCGGACATAATAATGTATTAATCACATCAATTGGGCTGATTGGATATCTTCCAAGTAAAAAAGATGCAAAAAATAGAACAATTGGAAGGAAAATTAAAAGTGCAATACTTAAAATTTCCTTATTCTCATCATTCATGAAATTCCTCACAGATTTGATTCCTTAAGCCCTGAATCCAGCAATATCTGTTTGGCATCATCGTTACTTAAGTCAATATGATAAAAGTTACTGTAGAACTCCTGAGTAGCACCAACCATGTCAATATCCTTGTATTGATCTGGATAGATTACTTTTGCAGTCCATGGAACACCAATAATCATATTGGCACCAACTGGTCTGTCAAACCATTTAAATGGAGATTGCGGTGATACATATACTTCCTTATTTTTAACTGCATCCAATTTACCCCAATTTGAATCAGAATAGACTTTTTGATAAAATTCAGCATCATTAGTGATAATAACATCTGGATTCCAACTGATTACCTGCTCCATTGATACCTGAACGCTTGTTGTGGTATTTCCTTGATTAAGTGAATCTGCAACATTAACACCACCAATCAAGTCTATTAACTGACCGTGAGTAGAATGTGAAGGGTTAGTTTGAAGTCCATCATCTCCCTGTGCATAATAGACAGTTTTCTTATCGCTATCAGATAACTGAGATGACTTTTCATGAACAATATCCAAATATTTATTGTTAAAGTCATTAAGTTCATTTGCCTTATCCTGAGCTCCTACAATCTCACCCATAAATAGAATTGACTCACCGACCTTTTCAACATCCGTAGTATCCTTTACCGCAACAACAGGAATTGTTCCAAATTTCTGCTGTCTTTCATTAACAGTTGATAAATCACCATCTCCCCCTTCATCAATTGATTCAATAATTAAATCAGGTTCAGCAGCGATAAATTCTTCATAACTTCCATCTTGTGTACCATACCAACCACCAACAACAGGATAATTGGCATATTGACTTGGAACATATTCCAATTCATCATCAGTCCACTGGAAGTTTACAGCTTTTAGTTTGTCTGGAGCAATCATATACAAAACAGTAGTCATCGGAGGACTTGTAGCTACAACATTATTAACTGATGCAGGTATTTCAACTGACCTTCCGACCATATCAGTTATATTTTTAGACCCAACAGTCTCAACTGTAGAAGGAGTTAAAAATAAGTGAGTAGCGACTCCGCCAATAACTAAAATAATTAATAATAAAATTACTACTTTAATTTTTTTATCCATAAAAACCACTTAACTTAATACGATAAGAATATATGTATATGACATTTTAAATAATTTTCTAAATTAAAATTTAACTAAAAAGCATTTTATCAAATATTTACATCTAGATTAACTCTAAATAACTAAAACTGAAGATAAAACTGAATAAAATAAAATTCAAAGAAAAATAACTTAAAAATAATTACAATAATGTAAAATATTGGACATGTCGTAATATATAACAAAGTTCATGTTAAATATATTATTGAGTGAAAAATATGAAAATAACAGAAATTGATGCAATAAATTTTAAAAATGATGTCGCTGCAAACACAAAAGAAAAAGTTGTAAAAGACGAAACAATAACATTAACAATTAACGGAACCATTTCTCGTAGCTTATCTGCAATTGAAGACTCCCTTAAAGAGTTTACAGTAGGATACCTGTTTAATGAAAATATGGTTAAATCACTTGACGACATTAAAGAAATCAAAATTGATGGAAATCAAATTAATGCTGAAATTGACGATACCCTTTTAAAGACAAACGAAACCGTGCTTTGTTCTGACTCTGCAGGAGGATGGAGAAGTAAAATAAAAGAAGTAAATCCTGTTGAAAGTAATTTTCAGGTTAACGTTCATGAATTAATTGATAGAATCGAAGAGTTAAAGGACAATGCTGAAATTTGGCAGGCAACTGGTGGAACACATGTTGCTGGAATCGTTTATGATGGACAATTTGTTGTAAAAGAAGATGTTAGCCGTCATGTAGCTGTTGATAAAGTAATTGGTTATGGTATTTTACACGATTTTGATTTATCTCAATCTTACGTGATTTACAGTGGCAGAATGCCTGCAGATATGGTGATAAAAATGACTAGAGCTGGCGTTCCGATTCTCGCATCAAATGCCGCACCAGCAAATTCAGGTTATGAAATAGCAAAAAAAGGAAATATTACTCTTGTTGGATTTTTAAGAGGCCAACGTTGTAATATTTATAATAATAAAAATAGAATAATTTTTGATTAATTATTCTAAAACAGTGTGTCTTGCTTTTAAATCACTTTCTGTTTGTTCCATTTTTTCCATTAGCTCAGATACTATAGCATCTAAAAATACTAATGTTGTTAACTCAAAAGCAGTTCCTAGTGGTGTTAAGGAAGTGTAATTACCATGAATTTGACGTTTCATGTAATTTTCATCATCAACTTCTTTTTTAGTTCTTCCTTTAACGAGAATATAACTAT
>CAZOYH010000075.1:0-8241 GCA_964583995.1 uncultured Methanobrevibacter sp. | reverse complement strand
TCATGATCATTTCTAAAGATATGGAATTTGTTTTATATGTGTGTGATCGGGCTGCTTTACTGAGAGGAGGTCAACTACTAGACATAGGTACTCAAGAAGAAATTGTAAATCAATTGACTCCGGATGAAAAAGAAGACATGTTGAAAGAGCATTAGTTTTCTTATTCATTTAATCTTTTTTTAATTTCTTTCCAATTTGGGCAATATTTGTCCATTAATTTTTTAAATTTTTTTGAATGGTTAAATTCTATTAGATGGCATAGTTCGTGAATCATCACGTATTCCAGACATATTGGGTCTTTTTTTGCTAAATTTAAGTTTAAAGTTATTTGCCCATTTTGTTTACAGTTTCCCCAGTTTTTCATTTTTCTTACTTTAACGTTTGAGGGTGTTTTTCCAACTATTTTTATACATTTGTCCAAAACTGGAGGAATAGTCATTTCCAGTTGGGTTCTGTAAAATTCAGTTAGTGTTTTTTGTCTTTTTTCAATTGTGCTTCTTTTTGGAACGGGTAAGTATAAAATGGACTCTTCATAATCAATGATTACATTTTTAAATGTTTCATTGGGGATTAACTGTAATTTGTATTCCTTTCCCCATAAAAAGTGTTTTTCACCATTAGTATATTTCAGCGGACTTTTTATTTTGTTGTCTGAAATCAGCTTCTGTTTTTTTAAAATCCAATCCTTACGGGATTTTACAAAATCATAAATATTACTATCTGGAAGAAATAGTGGTGCAGACAATTTAACTTCACCATTTGGTGGTAGAACTCGAAGATACATATTTTTAATATTTTTTCTCTCCAAAGTGATGGTAATATCTTCAATTGTAATTTTCTCTTTTGCCATATTAATCAATTTGTAAAAATAGTTATTAAGGTTATTGAAAACCTTAATTATTATTTGTCATAGGATCAAATCCGAATACTTTTTTTGCAAGTCCGAATCCGATTGGGTATATAACTGTATTTATAAGCAGATAAGCGGTTAGCCATCTGATAGGCCACATATATAGACATAAATCCCATGAGAGTCCAGGCATTCCAAAAAATTTAGGCAGATAAATTCCAAATATTATTGGCATAATCATACTCATCATGAAACTTATGAAAAATGCTGCTGGATTCCAAAGTCCCATTCCGTCTCTATCGGGATTATAATGGAATATTAATTCTGCAAGTCCGAATCCTATTGGGTATACTATGATATTGATTAGCAGATATGCTGTTACCCATCTCAATGGCCACAGGTATAAGCACATATCCCATGGCAATCCTCCGTCAAGAGCTAAAAAGTTGGAAACTACAATTCCAAAGATAATTGCCATTATCATGCTCATCATTAGGCTTATGAAGAATGCTGCCGGATTCCAAAGTCTCATTTTTAACCTCCGTTTAGTTCTTTTTAATATTAATGAATTCAAAGTTTAAATAGTTTTTACAAAAAAGGTTATATATTCATAATTAAAATAAATTATATTATTATTTTATATTCAATCAAAGAGAAGTGAAAATTATTTTGGAGGTTTATCATGACTTGGGAAGATGCACCGTCTCATATTTGTAGAGGGGGAGATGTTAGAGGACTTGCTTTTTGTTGTCCTCCTGTAAAACCATGCCCAGTATTAAATGCTTTACAACAAGTTAACTTAACTCCACAGGAGTACATTGACATTAAAATTCAATTCGGAAAAGAAACTAGATTAGGTGAAGGTGCCGGAACTTGTTTTGGTTCACTTATTTGGTGTTGCAAACCATCCAAACCTTGTCCTTTAAGAGATATGACATTAAGAAATATGGGTATGAGTCATGATGAATACTTGGATTTGAAAAAGGAATTGTCTGAAAGGTTAGTTGGTGTAAATAAACCTGATCCTGATGAGCGAGCTGAAGCATTGGCTGAAACATTTCATGTAACTAAACTTGAAGCAATGAATGTTTTAACTGAATGCAATAATGATTTAAGAGCTGCTGTAAAAGTTTTACATGCCAAATCTCTTGAAAAATCTGATTAAAATGGATTGGACTTCTCTTTATTTAAAAACTTCAAATTTAAATGTATTTATTCTAGGCACTGGTGAAGTTGCAACAAGAAGAGCAAATAAATTTTTAGACCATGGTGCTAATGTAAAATTGGCTGGAAATCATTTATCTTCTGATTTAGAATCTAAAGGGGCTGTTTTATGTTCTGTTTCTGAAGTGGATGATTTGGTTAATTGGGCTGATTTGGTTGTTGTTGCAAATAATGATGAAAAATTGGCAGAGTATGTTTGTGAAATATCTCATGACAAATTAATTAATCGTGCTGATTTTCCACAAAAAGGGGATGTTATTGTCCCTACAAGTTTTAATATTGGAGAAATTGAAATATCTATCTTCACTAATGGCAAAAGTCCATTAATGGCTCGCCAACTTCGAAAAAAGATTCAATCAATAATAACTGATGAGGATATTTTAGAAATCGAGCTTCAGGATTTTGCTAGAGGCAAATTAAAAGAAATTGTTGAAGATCAGAAAATCAGAAGAAAATATCTTTATGAGATTTTTGATGATGATAACATCAATGAATTCATTGAAAACAGAGAAATTGACGAAGCCAAAAGTTATATTGACAATTTAATAAGGGGATTAGATGATACTTAATTTAAGGGTTGACCATAAAATTGCGGATATTCAATCAATGGAGATAATATCTCAGCAAATGGATGAATTGTTTTGGGATTTGCAGGAAAAATACTCTATTGGTGAATATATTGAGATTTCTACATGTAACAGAAAAGAATATTATATCAATAATGATTATATTCCTGAAGATGAGGAATTGTTGTCTCATGAAAATCAAAGTATTGTAATTGAATACGGCCAATCTGCGGTTATGCATTTGTTGCGAATGACCTCCGGTTTAGAATCCATGATTGTTGGCGAAGACCAGATTCTAGGACAAGTAAAGGATGCAAAGCATAAGGCGGTTAAAAATCATCACTGTGGCAAATCTCTTGATACTGTTTTTACAAAAGCTATCCATGTTGGACAGGTTGTCAGAAATAAGACAAATATCAATAAGGGTTCTGTTTCCATAGGTTCTGCAGCAATTGATTTGGCTGAAAAGCATATGGGTAGTTTGGATGATAAATCCGTTTTGGTTATTGGTGCTGGAAAAATGGGTAAATTAGTTGCAAAAGCACTGGCCGAAAAGGATTTGAATGCTATTTTTGTTGCAAATAGGACTTATTATGTTGCTGTTGAACTTGCAAAGGATTTAGGTGGTGAAGCTATTTTATTCAGTGATTTGGAAGAATATTTGGCTACTGCTGATTTGGTTATCAGTGCAACCAGTGCTCCGCATGCAATCATAACTAAAGAACGTCTTTTAGGCATAGGCAGGGATTATGAAAGTTTAATGATGGTTGATATTGCTAATCCTCGTGACATTTCAGATGATGTCTGTGAATTAGGTGTTAAATCATTCAACATTGATGATTTAAGGGAAATTGCTGATGAAAATACTAACCTTAGGATTAAGGAATTTGGTGAAGCGGAAAACATCATCGATGAAGAGTTCAATTTACTTAAAGAATCCTTTAAAATAATGGAAGTTGAAGACACACTTGCAAGTTTAAGGTCATCTATGGAAGAGATAAGACAACGTGAAACTAAAAAAGCATCTGCTAAGTTGTCTGATGTAGATGGCAGTGCAAAAATTTTAGATAATTTAACAAATTCAATTGTTAATAAGATATTTTTTGATATTTCTAAAAAAGTTAAAAAAGCTGCAAAAGAAGAAAATAAAGATGTTGTCGCAGCTGCGGAATATTTGTTTGATTCAGATTAATTATCCAAACATTCCTTTAACATCTATATTTTTAATTTTACTAGATTCAAGTGCATATTCAATATTTTTCATTGTTATTATGTCACTATCGTTGGATATTGCATTGTGAAGAGCGGTTTTTAAGATTTTTTCTTTTAAATCTCTTCCGGACAATCCTTTGGTTTGTTTTACTATTTTATTCAAATCCAGGTCATATTCCAAAGGCATAGTTTTTAAGTTATTTTCGATAATAGTTAATCTTTCATCATCATTTGGAAGCTTGAATTCAATCTCTTCTTCAAATCTGCTTCTAACTGCATAATCAAGGGAAGTAGGATTATTTGTTGCTCCTATTGTAATTACGGAGCTATTTTCATTAATTCCGTCCATTTCAGTTAGAAGTGAGTTTACTATTTCAGTTACATCCCCTCTTAAAGATTGAAATGATCTGTGAAGGGCAATTGCATCGATTTCATCAATAAAAATTATTGATGGGGCATTTTCACTTGCTTTTTTGAATAAATCGTGAATTTTAGATGCACCATCTCCAACATGGTCACCAATTAAGGATGTTGCTTTAATTAGATATAGTGGAACTTCAAGCTCGTTGGCAAGAGCTTTTACAAGCATGGTTTTTCCGGTACCTGGAACGCCATAAAACAAAACATTCTTTGGAGCCCAAGGCCCAAAGCTTTCAGGATTTTCCAAATATTTTGTTATGACTTTGACTTTATTTTTGGCATTTTTTTGCCCAACAATATCTGAAAGGGATACATTTGTTTTAACTCTACCTTCGTCATGTTTAACACTTAAATCATCACTAATAAGTTTGATTCTGGTTTTTTCAGATATTATGGAGTTATTTGGTTTTGCAGTTATAATTTCAAAACCATAGTCTGGGATGATTTTTTGGTCAAATAAGTGAGAATGTTCACTTACAACCAAGCCTAACCACTGTTCACGAGCATATTCTTCAAATAAATCTCTGTTTGTAATTTCTAGAACTTCATCCATGAGATTAAATTCAAATGGATAGCCAACGGGTTTTAAGACAACATATTCAGCATATTCTTTATCTTCAGGGTCTTTTTTTATTGTTTTTTGGTTGGTTGTTTTAATTTCTGGCTTTTTATTATCACTTTTCACATCATCACCTCCAGTATTTTTTCGTACACTTCAACATTAGTTTTAATTATTTAAATACTTGTTGTAACAATATATTTTCAAGAGGTAAATTTATGAGTTTTAGAACAAGACGTGTGTTAATGATGGCGCCACTTTACATGATATTTTACTTTTTTCTGTTGAAATATACATTTTTATTGTTAGGTGGACTGGGGGATGGCCATGTATTGTTGTTAACAATTTTATTAGGCATATTGCATATAACTCCTATGTTTTTTGAAGCTGAAAAATCAAGAGTGTTGACTAGATTTTTGTCAACAATTTATGGAGTTTGGATGTGGTGTGCTGTAATGCTTTTAATTGATATTGTTTTCATTTACATTTTGGGAATGTTAGTTTATATTCCACGTGAAATAATTTTATCACTGTTGGCTATTGTTCCTATACTGGCGATTTATAACTATTATAAAGCTCATAAATTGGTTGTCAATGAGAAAACATTGACTTTTGACAATTTGTCTCAGGAAATCAATATTGCACACTTGTCAGATATTCATTTTGGATCTGTAAGGCACAAACAGATAATCGAAGATGTTTCTGTTAATCTTAAAGAACTTGAGGATACATGTGATATTGCAATCATATCTGGAGATTTGGCTGATGGGTCTAGTGTTGTTGAAGAGGAGGATTTCATCGCTTTAAAGGATGTGAAAATGCCAATAGTTTTTACTCCAGGTAATCATGATTATTATCCGGGCATTGAAAATGTTCTTCGTGCATGCAGAAATGCCGGAATAATGGTGTTGGATAACGATAGCTATGAATTTAAAAACCTGAATATTTATGGTTTAACCTTTAGCTTTGGAGATATTGAGATGCCTACTGCAGATGAGCTAAAAAATAGTATAAAACCTGAAAAAGTAAATATTATTAATTATCATGTTCCTTCTAATTGGGAAGTGTTTTCTGCATTAGGTTTTGACATTCAATTGTCTGGCCATACTCATGGAGGTCAATTCTATCCGGTTGTATGGTTTGGAAATCGGATGTTTGGGTACAATAAAGGTCTTTTCAAAAACAAATTGGGAAAATATCTCCATGTAACAACAGGCGTAGGTTCAATGGATACTCCAATGAGGTGGGGAACAGATTCCGAAATTGTTGTTTTGAAATTGAAAAGGAAATGATGTGAAATTATGATTTGCAAAAATTGTGGTGGATTTTGTGATAATGATGATATTTTCTGTTTGAACTGCGGATATCTGCTTAAAAACTATGAAACTTTCAAAATTCCAGATTTGAATTATGATTTAGATGATGATGAATTATTGGTTCAAGTTGAAGATGAATTTTCAAAAACAGCAAATCAATTTGAAGTTATAATGTCAAATTTCTCTGAGGAATTGGATAAATATAATAAAAGAGTTGAAAATACGTCTAAAAGTGTTTCTAATGGCTTAATTACCTATGAGGAGCATATAAACAATATTTCAAATATATTCATGGAATTGTCAGACTTATTTGAAAATTTGATAATTTCGATTAAAGGAATTATACTTAAAATTCTCAACATTTCGCACTTAATTTTGAAGAGTTATTATAAAAATGATGGTGTTGAGTTTGAAATTGAATCATATGAGGGGTTGATAAATTCATTTGAGGGATTTGTTGAATCCATTAAAAGTGTTAAATCAACTATAAGTTCTATAATAATTAGTTATGATGATGAAAAATTTGAAAATGGTAAAAATAATGTTTTATTAAGTGTTTCAAAATTAATCACTCTTAATGAATCTTTTGTTCGGGAATTAAAATTTATTAAAGAGAAGTATTCAAATATTAATTATATGACAATTGAGGACAATCATAATCACTTTTGCATTTACTGTGGGGCAAAAGTAGGGTCTGATCAGAATTTTTGCTCTGAATGTGGAAAACAGATTTATAGGAATGAAAAGCCAGTAAATGTTGTCTCTTCAAAATATGATGAAACAATCAATAATTTGGAATCTGAATATCTAAATAAACAGAATAAGGCTAAAGAACTGGTTGGAAAACTCTTTGATCCATCACATATGGCTTATGATAAATTCATGTCCTCAATTAACAAATCTAATCAATTATTTGATAATCAAATAACTGTCACAAGAAAGATGGCTGAACTGGACACGGACAAAAATGACTTTGTCGAAAGGGAAATTGAAGGTAAAATAAAAACTTTAAAGTCTTTCATTGATAAGATGGAAGATTTGATAAATGAACTAATTATCAACATGAGTTCTAATAAAAAAGATAAAGATGACATTAACAATTTATTCAATGATATGGATGATTTAATTAATTCTGTAAAAGATTACTAAATCATCTCTTCATATAATTTTTTCATTTTAAGTGAATCAACATCCCTTAGAGGTGTTTCACAAATAATATTTGCACTCCAGCCATTGTCAATTAGATTACTAAGCAAATCTTTAATATTTGGACCATATTCTCCACTTTCATCTAAAGTATGGTGTTTGACTTCGCCGTGGTTTGCATATTCTATTGTTGTAAAGTGGCAATGAAGAATATCAATATCAAGTTTATCTTCAAGGGTTGAGAAAATACAATTGTAATCGTCTTTTTTGGTTAAAAATCCTCTTCCTCGAGCATGAATGTGTGCAAAATCAACTGTTGGCTCAAAGTGGTCAAATGTAGAGCACAATTCAACGATTTCACCTATATTTCCTTGTTGGGTTCTTTTACCTGTTGTTTCTGGAGCAAATGTGAATTCTTCAATACCTTCCGCTTCAAGCTTTTCAAATAATTTGTTGACAGTTGTTTTTGAAATTTCCATTGCTTTATCTGGTTTTCTGTTTAAATATGCTCCTGGGTGGAATACAAGTCTGTATGCTCCCATCCACTCTCCTGCACGAGCCATTGAAATCAGATGCCCAAGACTTTTTTCAATCTTTTCTTCTTCTTTTGCACATAAGTTGATATAGTAAGGGCCATGCATTGAAACTAGAACATCATGTTTTTTGGATTCTTCTTTTAGGGTGGTTGCTGATGATTCTCCAATTCTAACTCCATATGGTGATTGATATTCATAGGAATCAAGGCCTTCGTATTGGATATATTTGGGAGCCTTATATGCTGCGCCTTTATAATCAATAGGACTTCCGGCTGGTCCAAAAAGTACTTTATGTTTCATTTAAATCATTAAAAAAATAGTAAAAAAGGGGGAATTTAGTAGATTCCCATAGCTTTGTTGGTTTTTGCAATTGATTTTTCGTTATCACTTTCCATTTCTAAAAGTGCACGAA
>CAZOYH010000074.1:0-8508 GCA_964583995.1 uncultured Methanobrevibacter sp. | reverse complement strand
AAAAAAATACAGTATGTCAAAAAACACAAATATGACTCACCTAATAAGATGAAAAATCATAAAGTATGGTTTAAAGTCAAAACAGGCAAATACAAAACAGTTAAAGTAGGTTCCAAAAAAGTTAAAAAGCCAATCTATGCATCCATAGAGACACATAAAGGTGATTATTATTATGTTACCTATGATTTCTATGTGAATGGATATGGATATGTGAAATGGGGAGGATTATTGTAGTCTGTTTTATATTTATAAGATAGAATTTTCTATTTTTTAGAAGAAAATTGATGGTTTCCACTTCAGATTATTGGCAGCAATCTAATCTCTTTAACTTTTCAAAAACATTCATAAAAGACGATTTCGTCAGTATCTAAATCAGTTGTAATCTTTTTAATTATTTTTAACTCGTCAGGAGTGAGATTTTCATAGTCTAATTCATTTAAAATATTTGACCATGTTTCCTTGTCCATAGTTAATTCACCGTTTAAATCATCATTGGTGTTGTCACCTCCGTAATCAAGGAATAATTTCAATATTTTATAATCTCTTCTTGAGTTAAATGTTGCTGTTCTTTCTAATATTTTTTCAAGGATAATTTCATCGTCTGTGGTTTGTAAATTTATTGTTTTAATTAAATGGGCATTAACAGTCATATTATCATTTGATTATTTATATTTAAAATTAATAATTATCTGGTTTCCTATTGGGATTAGGAGTATAAATTAATTGTAATTTAAAAGGTTAATGTATATTTATCTGTGATTTTTGCATGTTTGGGGATTAATCTACCTTTATTTATTAAGATATTTTCATTGGGGAAAGGGTATCAATTTTTTTATTAATCGGCATTTTTTAATACATGATTATATATAAATTGTAGTAATCATGGAATATTGATTTCATTTCGTAAAATTGCTTTGAGTAGGTATTAATATGTCTGAAAATTTACAAGTTGATTCATTTTACAAATATCTAATTGATAATGGATATTATTTTGATAAGGATTTAATTGAAAATTATCTTTTATCTTTAAAGGTCAAACCATTTGAGATTCTAACTGGAAATTCTGGTACTGGAAAAACAAAATTATCTCAGTTATTTGCAAAATTCTTAAGAGATTCAAATTTTCACAGGATAAAAGTCACCACAAAAGCTAGGTCGTGGGGATATAGCGAAAAAAAGGGTACTGAAGGGCATGATTGTGGTTGGACTATTCGTCCGGAATATGTTGAGAATATTATTCCATACCCTATTAAGGATAGTTATGAAATTGAAGTCGGTGATTATAGTACTACTGCAGAAATCAAGATAGTTCCTCAATTGTATTATGATAAAAATAATGAGGAGTTAAAAAATTACTTTAAAAGTTTATATTATGCTGAAAGAGAGCAAATTAAAAATGAAAAAGCTAAAAATATTAATCATGAAGATAGATTAATTGATTTGGGTATTTCTTGTGAAAGTTTACAATCTATTGTTTTCAATGATTTTATTCAATCAAGTAATTTTTCTATTAAAATGAATAATATTAATTCTTTTCTTAATGATGGTGATGTAATAATTTCTAAAGGCATATATAAATACACTCCGTTAAATGATGTGGTTGATTGTGTAGTTTCATCTGGGGGCATTTCTGCTACAGCAAAATTCCGTTTAAAATTTAGAATGTCCAATTATTTAACTGATGAAATTAAAAAATATTTAACTTCTCTTAAAAATGATGGAAAATCATCTTTTGAGTTAAAAATTAAAAATTTTGTTCCAATTGAAAATTTTAAACCTATTTTTAATAATATGAATTATAAAATTGTTCCTATAGGAGCTAACTGGACAGACAACACAAACATTGTAGGTTATTATAATGTGATAACTGAAGATTATCAATCAACTCCGGCTTATGAATTAATAAAACAAGCTCAAAACGATTTAAATAATCCATATTTCTTAATTTTAGATGAAATGAACCTTTCACATGTTGAAAGGTACTTCGCAGATTTCCTTTCAGCTATTGAAAGTGGCGAAGAAATTCCTTTATATGGCAATAATGAGACATTAAAACTTCCAGATAACTTATTCGTCATAGGAACTGTTAACGTTGATGAAACAACTTACATGTTTTCCCCTAAAGTTTTAGATAGGGCCAATACTATCGAATTTGATACACTACTTGCTGAAGATTATATGGCATCTAATATTGATGATGATGATTTTAACGGCAATATCAATTATTTGCAGTCTCCATTGATCGATTCAGACATTTCAAATTTAAAAATTGAAGAGTTAAAGGAAATCCTATCAGAAATTAATTGTGATGATGGCAATTTATGGGATGTTTTAGCAGATGAGCTTACAAATTTCCAAAAAACTCTTCAGGGATCTAGTTTCGACTTTGGGTTTAGAGTAATTAATGAAATTTTAAGATTCATGGTTGTTTCTTGGAGATATGAAAACGAACCGGCAAAATGGAATAACTGGCAGAGATACTTTGATGCTCAAATCAAGCAAAAAATCCTTCCAAAATTACATGGGTCTGAAAAAGCTATTGGTGGGGTTCTAAATAATTTATTCAATATTTGTCTAGTTGAAAGTGACAATAATGAAAACCCTAAAAACTTTAAACTCACACAAGATAGCTCCAAATACTATACTTCAGCTTTAAAACTTCAAAGCATGTCTAAAATATTATCTAATCAAAGATATGTTTCATTTATTAATTAAGATTTAAATGATTGAGCAAAAAGTCATAATTCGTCTTGAAGATGAAAATTCCAATGAAATGGGTACATTAACGGTTAGTTCTCTTGACTATCGGGGTAATGAGGAATTTAACATCAAAATATCTAATCTGATTACTTTGGATAATGTTGCATTAGTTGATGAGCCTGATAATCAGACTCCAATTCAATATTGCCCTAATATGGAAGCTAATTTTGCAAAATTGATGTTTTTGGAAGAAACAGAGTATCAAGTATTATTCGAATCAGAAGATGTAGATGCAGCATTTGATGTTTTATATTCATTAACTAAAATTAATGATAATCATTTTAAAAAGTTTAGGTTTTCTTTAAGTGATAATAAAAACTATAAGGTAGCTGGAACTCTAAATTTCAGAAGTTATGTGGGCAAATCATTTTTGGATATCAGAAAAGATAACATTAACTCCATTAAAATTCCAATTGAGGTTAGATCTAAAAAAATTGATTATTTCAGCCAATACTCGGCAATGATTGCTGATTTATCACAGCATGCATTAAACTTGATATTTGAAGTTAACTCTCCATTATATCAGGAATTTGAACTTGACTATCGCAAAAAAGAAACATATTATGAAGATTTCATGTTCTTGGAGTATCTGTTTAGACAGGACAATCTCCCGTCAATATTTGAGTATTTGTCTAAAAACCTCCATTCACAACTTAAAAACTATACAGAAACAGTTCCGATTTCATTTGCATCTAATGTTAATCAATATACTCTAAAAAATATGGTTTCAAAGCCAAATAATTTATTCAAATCTGGTGCGGATTTTAAAATTGTCGAAAAGTTAAATGGTTACATTCCACAGGAATTAGAGCAAACAAAACATGTGGATGTTATAGATATTCCTGAAAATAGATTTTTCAAATACTTTTTACAGTTAATTCAAAATCTCACAGAAAAATTACTTGAAAATTCAAAAGAAGGATACATTAACGATAAGCTATTGTTGTTTAGGGATGAAATTGGATATTTCTTATCAAGTAAATTCTTTAATCATATTTCAACAATGGATTATGTTCCATTCAATTCTCAGATTTTGCAGAAAAAGGAAGGTTATAGGGAGATTTTCCATTACTTTTTAATGCTTGAATTTTCGTTTAGATTAAGTTGGGATGAGATTAACAACAAATTTAAAGGTTTTGAGAAAAAATTATCCGAATTATATGAATATTGGTGTTATTTCAAACTACTCAAAGTTTTAAATGACTTGAGCATTTCTAAAATTGATTTTGAAGATGTTTTTGAGATTAACAAAGATAACTGGTCAATTGGAATTAAAAAAGGAGTTAAGTCAGCTAAAAAATTTAAATTAAGCTTATATGGTCATGATATTGATATTAATCTATTTTATAATTTGAGATTTTCTGATAATTCACGATTTAGGTCTTATTCACTTGCTTTTAAACCGGATTATACGTTGCTGGTTAGTATTGGGGAGCAAAAACATTATATTCATTTTGATGCAAAATACCGTTCTGAGCTTGAAATCGCTGATTTCTATTCAAAAATAGAAAAATCTGCTAAAGATTTGGATGAAGAAATTGAAAAAAGAGATTCTCTTGAAGAAAAAGATTATATTTTCAAAGATGGAGATATCTATAAAATGCATACATATAAAGATTCTATTTTAAAAACTGAAGGTTCATATGTATTGTATCCTGGAAATATAACAAGAAGATTTTATGAATCTGATTTGATTATTCCTTCAGTAGGTGCTTTTTCACTAACGCCTGGTAATGATGATGTTGAAGAAAATAACTTGGAAGTTTTCGTAAAAGAAGTGCTTAGGACTCTTTTATTTAATCATGGTTTGATTACAAATGAATGGAAAAGTTTTAAATAATCGTATTATTTTAGTTTATCTGCAAGTAATTTCTTACTAATCATAAAAGCTACTTTTGTTTTATCTCTCTTAAAGAAGTTAACATAAGCATCATCACCTTTAACTCCTTTTGGAGCTATCTCTAACAATTGATTTTTAAAACCATTTGCCGATGTTGGCAATAAACTTTTATCCTCATTTTCTATAGCTAATTTAATTTGATTATATGTATTTCCAAATGAATCCAAGTCATCTTCGTCAAAGGTTATCTGTTTAACATCACTTAAAACCCTATATCCATTTTTACTTCTGTTTTTCTCTTTATAGCAAATAGTAATTAGTGTTGTTTCTTCAAAATAATTTTTCCAGTAGGAATCTTCCCATTTTTCTTCAAAATCACTTAAACTTATGGTTTTAAATGACATTCTCTCACGGGGCTTTCCATTTTCCTGTATTGGGAGATTTTTTATAACAAAGCTGGTTTTGGAAAATAACTCATTTTTTTGAGCTAATTCTTCATCTTTTCCAATTAACTCATCTGAAATCATTTTACTGATGTTTTTTGGTATTTTTTCATCATATTTCTTGCCAGTTATCTCTTCAAGAATCTTAACTTGTGTCTTTCCAAAATAAGGTTCTAATTTACTTTTAACATATTCAGTAACAATCTTAAATTCGTTTGGTTTAACACTTTTAAATGTAGTTAATTTGCTTTGATTAGCACTTTCTCGCAGAATTCCTGTCATATAAGCATTCTTAAGTGAATATGCTCTTGGTTTAACCATTATCTCTGAGAATGGTTGTGAAGTTCTGTCTTTTGATGTTCTTGCTTTGGTACATGCACCTAAATATGAAGTGTCTCCTTCAGATAACTCATGAGCTTTCCCATCTAAAACTTTTTTCTTTATTATTTCAAAATCGTTTTTAAAGATTTGCTTGTCTTTTTCCATATTGTATAACTGGTAATTGGTTATCACGAAGTCTTCAGCTTTCTTATGGGGCTCATATTCATACCAGATAATGAGCATTTTTCCACATTTTCCAAGTACATGGCTGCTTTCAAATGTTTCTGTAACAATTCCATTAAAATCAATTTTACTTAAAACTAATCTTTCTTTTGCTCTTAAGCTTCCATTTTTATTTTTTACATAGCCGGTTACTTTCAGTTCAATATCCAAATCTTCAAAATCAGCTCTGCTATCATTATTTAGAGCATAGCCATAAAAACCGGTTTCGACTATTTGTCCCAATAATCCTTTTCGTCTTTTCAAGCTATTTTCTTCGAATAAATGTTTGGAATCAATTTCTTTAAAGGTTTTTCCTCTAATGGTTGATGTAAATTCCAATAATTCATTTTCATTTTTAAATTTCATTGTCAATCCTTAGAAATATTACTTCACAATTGCTCTCTAATTAATTATTAATATATGCCTAACCAATATATAATATGTTGGAGAAATTGCTATGGATAAAACTGTTGTAGAATTATTTGCTGGTGTTGGAGGGTTCCGTTGCGGATTTAATCATGTGACTTTCGATGGAAGTGAAGTTACAGAAGAAAACAACTGGAATTTTGTTTGGGCTAACCAGTGGGAACCATCTACCAAAACACAAGCTGCTTTTGATTGTTATACTGAAAGATTCGGAGAATCTGAAAACCATGTGTGTGAAGACATTGGTGAAATTGATAAAACTACAATTCCCAATCACACAGTTCTTGTTGGAGGTTTTCCATGTCAGGATTATTCCGTAGCCAGATCACTTTCAAATGAAAAAGGAATTGAAGGTAAAAAAGGAGTTTTATGGTGGGAAATTGCTGAAGTTTTAGAGGCAAAGCAACCTCCTTTTGTTTTACTTGAAAATGTCGATAGGCTTCTTAGATCTCCTTCAACTCAAAGAGGCAGAGATTTTGGAATAATGCTTCGTTCATTTTTGGATAATGGTTATGCAGTTGAGTGGAGAGTAATTAATGCAGCAGAATATGGTTTTCCACAAAAAAGAAGAAGAGTATTCATTTTTGCATATCATAAATCAACTAACTATTTTAAAAGAATGTCCAAATACTCTGCTGAACAGCTAGTTTATTCCAATGGAATTTTCGCATCTAACTTCTCAATTAAAGATGTAAAATTAGATAAAGGAAAGTCAAGCATTTCACAAGATGACTTTGAAGATATAGTTTATATTAGTGATGAATTTGATTTCCACTTCTTTAATGCAGGATGCATGGTTGATGGTGTAATCAATACATATAAAGTTGAACCTGTTGAGTGTAAAAACCTCACAACATTAGGGGATGTTCTTGAAAAAGAGGAAGTAGATGAAAAATATTTCCTTTTGGATGAAAAATTGGAAAAATGGACTTTTTTAAAAGGATCAAAAAAGATTGAAAGAACAAAACCGAATGGTGAAACATATTATTTTTCAGAAGGACAGCTTTCATTTCCGGATAAATTGGATGTTCCTGCAAGGACCATGCTTACAAGTGAAAGTACAACAAACAGAAGTTCTCATGTTGTAAAAGATCATGTTTCTGGCAATCTAAGGACATTAACTCCAGTTGAAGCTGAAAGAATCCAAATGTTTCCAGATAATTGGACAAATATTGAATCAAAAGCGATGACGGAACGAAGACGTTTCTTCATGATGGGAAATGCTTTGGTTGTGGGAGTCGTTGAAAGATTAGGTGATGCAATAAAAGAAATTGTTGATGGTGAAAATTGAGGTGATTTCATGGCAGATAAAGCAAACACAGAAGAGAGAATCAAAAAAGCTATTGAATTAAAGGAATCTTTAGAAACCAAACTCGAAAAAGTCAAAGGAACTCCAAGAGAAGAGGAATTCAAACTCCAAATAGATAAAATCAATGAATTAATAACTCATCTCAAAAAGGAACTGGACTAATATTATTATTCAGTTTTGAGCACATCAGCTATTTAATTCATGTAACTGTTTTAAATTTCGAATTATTCTATTCATACTTGCTAATGTATTTAAATCCACGTCATCTGATTTAATCATTGGTTTTAAGGAATAATTGCCAGTTAAAATATCTTCTGGTTGACAACCATATAAGTCACATAGTTTTGTTAATGAAGATGAGCTTAAAGTTTCATTATTGTTTTCCAATTCTTTAATTTTTGATGTTTCAGTTCCTAAATAATCTGCAATCTGTTTTTGTGTTAAGTTATATTCTTTTCTTAATTTTCTTAATTGGTGACCAGTTGTTTTTTGCATTTCAATCCCACCTTTTAGTTAATCCATATTTTTTAGAACCTATATTATTTAATGTTTTATAAAATATTATGGTGGACTTAATTTTTAAAATAATCAGAATTTCTTAATGTAAATGAAGGTGGAGGGTCATAACATTCTTTTTGATAAATGGGATGTTTTGCTCCTATTTTATAAATGACTAATTCTATATAAAACATTACACAAACTTTAACTTAAGGAGTTGTTAATTTTGAAACTTAAATTATTATTGATTTTTCTAATTGCTCTTTTGGCAATTTCGGCAGTTCACGCCGAGGACAACCAGACGGACGAACAGATAGCCCATGACACAAACATCACAGTCGAAAGCAAGATGTGGGCAGAAAACCTCACTGACATTGAAGTTCAGCTACCCGAAACCGCTCAGGGAAACCTTTCGGTTAAAATTAACAACGAAACAATCTATGATAACTACACTCAGGACAAGTCATTTAAAATCCCAATCACTCTTCCCGCACAAAAGTCTCCGATTTTCATTATAGGATGGCCTCCTGAGTCAAAAGTCTATCATATAAGCGCATTTTACAATGATGTTCAAATCAACATGACTTCCAAATTTGAGGTCTATAACCACAACAGAACCTATGATTACAGTTTTGCTCCTCATGAGATTCTCCAGTACGGTCAGTATGACGTTATGACCATAAGGTTTC
>CAZOYH010000073.1:0-8617 GCA_964583995.1 uncultured Methanobrevibacter sp. | reverse complement strand
TAATATTTAGAAAAAACTTTATATATAAAATTAGATATTTTAACATTATGTTTAAATTTACAATGAGTGAAGTAAGAGATTTAATAATAGCATTTGTCGTTATTTCACTTTGTTTTGCAATAGTTAATGCTGGACGAGATGTGAATGCAATTCTTTCAATATTGCCAATTGTCATGGTCGGTGTTGGAGCAGGATTCATATTACACGAACTTGGACACAAATTCGTATCAATGAAATATGGCTACTGGGCTGAATTTAAATTATGGCCTCAAGGACTGATATTTGCACTTATTACATCCTTTTTTGGATTTGTATTCGCAGCTCCCGGTGCAGTTTATACCTATGCAAATTACATGACTGATGAAATTAACGGTAAAATTTCAATTGCCGGACCTATTGTCAATATCATACTTGCACTACTATTTTTAGCAGTTGCAACTGTAGTATATCCTTCTGCATTTAGCTCTGAGACTTATGCATTAATATTCATAATCTGTGCAGTGGGCTACTCAATTAACAGCTTTCTGGCTGTGTTCAATCTATTGCCAATTGGAAATCTTGACGGATCAAAAGTTTTAAGATGGAATGTTGGAATTTGGATTGTTACAATTGCTATCGCTGGAATAATGACATTGATGTCAATGACAATCGGTGCCGAAAATATTGTTAGAATGATTATAGGATTTTAAAATGAGTGAAGAAATTACATATTTTAAGGGAACACATAGAGTAATCGCTCCTGAAAAAACAATTGAAAATAACGAAGACAAATTGAAGATAGCTGGAATTACCCGTATTGCAGATATTACTGATTTGGATAGAATTGGACTTCCAATATACACTGCCATCAGACCAACTGCTGAAGATGGTGCAGTTAGTATTTATGGTGGCAAAGGAATATCCAAAAGTCATGCAAAAGCTTCAGCTATGATGGAAGGTTTCGAGAGATATTCTGCTGAAAAACAGGATAGTGACGATACAATAATTTCCACAATCGATGAAATATCAAAAAAAGGAGAATATATTAATCCAGAATCTTTGAATTTGCCAAAGGATTTTAAAAAGGAAAGTCTCAACTCAATGCCTCTAGAGTGGAGTTTATCTCACGATATAATCTCCGATGAAGATTACTATGTTCCAACAAATGCAATTTATCACCCATATTTACACAATAACGACTGCCAAAGTTTATTCAAATCACATACCAACGGACTCGCTTCAGGTAACATTTTAGATGAAGCAATCCTGCATGGAATGTTTGAAGTTATTGAAAGAGATGCTTGGAGCATTTTTGAGCTGACCCATAAAAATTACTCCCAAATCAATTTAGATAGTATAGACTCAGAAATTGTAAATGAAACCATCGATAAATTCGAATCAAATGGAATTAAAATTAAACTAATAGATTTTACAGCAGACATTAAAGTTCCAACAATAGCTGCTTCTGCTGATGATACCATAACCAAAGATGCTGGTCTTTTAACTTTGGGAATGGGAACTCACCTAGATCCAGAAGTTGCAATCCTAAGGGCACTAACTGAAGTTGCACAAAGCAGAGCAACACAAATTAATGGTGCTCGTGAGGATACTGTAAGAGCTGATTTTGCACGTGAAGCCGGTTATGAACGAATGAAAAGAATCAACAAATACTACTTCAGACAAGAAGAAACCCAGATTGATTTAGGAGAAATCGAAAATAAATCTACAAACTCAATTAACAAGGATATTGAAATTGTTAAAGATGAACTGATATCTAATGACATTAGTAAAATTTTATATACTGATTTAACACGCCCTGAACTGGATATTCCAGTTGTTCGTGTCATCATTCCAGAAATGGAACTTTATGCACTTGATTCAAGTCGTGCAGGTTACAGATTTTTAAAAGTATGATACAATGGTTAGGATTATAATTTATGCAGGTTTGTCAATTCCTTTTAGCGAAGCGAAAGAGATTTTAGATTCAACACAGAATGTTGAAGTAATCTATAAAAGACCAATCAAAAGAGGAGATTTGAGCCAGGCTTTAAATGAAAATCCTGATATTATTGGAATAATTGATGGAGTATTTCATCAAAACTCTGCCGTTGGACACAAAGAAATTCTCAGTGTGTTAAAAAAAGGCATCAAAGTATTTGGTGCTTCAAGTATGGGTGCGTTGAGAGCTTCTGAGCTAGATACATTAGGAATGACTGGAATTGGATATGTTTACAACCAATATGCTAGTGGAGAAGTTGACTCAGATGATGATGTTGCCGTGATGCTTGATTCTGAAACCCTAGAACCACTTTCAGAACCTCTGATTAACATGAAATATGTTTTTGAAAATGCAGCGGATGAGAATGTTTTAACTTTAGATGAAAAAGAAGAATTATTGGCCATTGCAAAGAAAACTTATTATCCTAAAAGAACTTATGCCAAAACATTAAGTGATTCTAATTTAGACAGTGATAAAAAAGGAGAACTTATTAATTTTATTCGTGAATCAAAGGACATCAAGAAAGAAGATGCAAAAGAATTGCTTTACCACATATGTAGTTTGCTAGATTAACTGATAAGTAAAGTCAACTTATTTTAAACAAAATAACAATTAATTTAAACGAATATATTATAAAAAAGGTAGTTTTAATTTACCATAAAATGAGAATTATGAAAGAGATAATTTGTTACCTCTCTCGATTTTAATCAAGATTTTTTTCTTGCATTTTTTTATATTGTTCCAAAACAATGTCTGGAGTTTCAATAGACTGATCAAAACTAGCTGTAAATTCACTAGTTTCAAAATCATCGGGGACTTTTCTAAGACCCGCTAATGAAATTTTTCCACCATCTATTTTAAAACCTACTCCATCAGCATCAACACTGATTATCTCAACTTCAAGTTCTGAAGCATCATCAAGAGAAGCATTTGCCCTAACATCATATTTTAGATTCAATATTTTGTGAGGCATTAATTCATTAACAGTTCTTTTGATAACCGAATCAAGTAGTTCTAAAAACTTTTTTGCAGGCGGCAGGTCATTAGCCCACCAATATGCAATAACAGAATTAAGGACTATTTTATGTTCGGTAAAATCATCATATAATCTTGCACGAACATTAACACTAATATCCTCATCTGTTTTTACTACCAATACTGGACTAACAGCCATTATATCACAAAATTATTCTTGTACTAAAGCTTTGATTAAGTCACTTGCCCTTACAAGACCAACTAAATCCCCTTCAACACCAATAACTGGAATTTGTTCGATGTTTAAGGTTTTCATTTTTTTAGCACAGTCAGAAACTTTTGTTTTGGAGTTAGCTACTTCCACATTACCAACTGCAACATCGCCAACAACTTTATCAGTGAATTTTAAGTGGTTTTTCTCAATGTACAATACGGAAGTACTGTCCCAAGACCATTTATCTCCTTCAGTTCCAACAGTAGAGCTGTGTTCACTTCTCTCAGAGATAATTTCGATTTCTGCAATAAAATCAGTTTCAGTTAAAATACCGGATAATTTAGCATCATCATCTAATGCGATAATGGATTTTAAACCGAATTGTTTCATGGATTCAAATGCAACGTTTAATGGAGCGTTTTCCCAAGTTGTCGGAACAGTAGTAATCATGTAATTTTCGACAGCATCGTTTACTTCGATTTTAGTTAAAGCTTTGGAGACTAAATCGAAAGAAGTGATAATACCTACTAATTCACCATCATCATTTACAACAGGGACTCTTCTTACATCGTTTTCAATCATTTTGCGAGCAGCATCCACTACATCATCACCAGGGCTGACGGTAACTAAATCTCTACTCATCAACATTGCAATTTGTTCTTCATCAGGATTATTAATTAAATCAGAACGAGTTACTAGTCCTACTAAAATATCAGTATCTTCTTTGACTACTGGAAGTACTGCTTTGTCTTCTTTTCTCATTAAGTCTAAAACTTTTTCACGATTTCCAGGTACGGAAACACTAACTACATTTTTAGACATTGTTCTTTTAACTAACATAAAAACACCTTAATTAAATATATAAAATTACATAATAAAATGGTAAAATTAATGAACTACAAGTACTGCACATTTGGCCGAATTTACGACCTTGTCTGCTACACTACCCATAATAAATCTATCAAATCCGGATTTACCAGAACTACCCATAACTATTAAATCAACATCTTCTTCTTTTGCCACCTCCAAGATTACTCTGGCAGGTGAACCTTCTCTAATTACATGAGTAATTTTTAAATCGTCTTCATTTAACTTATCAAATTCCTTTAGATTTTCTTCAGATCTTTCATTGAGAATTTGATTTAACTGGTATATCTCATCATCTAATGGAAGTCCGTTAACAAAATTATTTTCTGTGACACTCACAGCAATTATTTCAGCTCCACTAACTTTTGCTAAGAATAAAGCATGTTTTTGAGCTTTTTTTGCAAATTCTGACCCATCTGTAGGGACTAATATTTTCTTATACATCATTAACATCTCCCATAATATATAGATTTATATCCATGATATTATATGCTAAATTTTTTGTTAATCATATATAATATATTTTTCGTTTCACACCTATTTATCATATTTAAATAAGGATTTTTAGAAAAAGAATTTACCACCATGAACTCGGCAAAATTGCCTTCATCAATTGTTGACTTTTGAATAATATTGTTCATATCGAATCCACAGACATTGGTTGTTGCCATTTTTAATAGCTCAACAGGATTTAAATAATCTTTATAATAAACAGACATGATTTTTAAGCTGAATTCCAGTTCCCTAAACATACTTGGAGAATTTAACATTACATTATCTGTTCCAAGTAAAGGTTTTATACCTAATTTTAACATTTTGTTTAACGGAGCTACACCGACATTTAATGTTGCATTGGCTCTTGGACATGCAACAACGTTTTGATTTGATTGGGATACCAACTCCAAATCATTACTTTTGGGATTAGTTAAATGGACTAATTGATTGAATTTGGATTTCACACCTTTTCCAATTTCAGTCATGTTATTTTCATTTAATGATTCAATCTGATTGGATTCAGATTCTGCAACATGAATTGAAGATATCTTACCCTGTTTTTCACATTCACTTACAATTAACTGTGCTACTTCATCAGTGATTTCTCCAAAACCGCTTGGAGCAATACCGTCGGCAACTTTTAATAGCTTTCTGATAGCTACCTTAACTTTTGCTAGGTCTGAATCTTCTCCATAAAAGCTATCGTCACGACCTAAGATAATTGGTTTGATTGGAATATCTTTAGAAGCTTCTTTTAGAAGTTTAACCCCTTCAATTCCACCTTCCCTATAGTCAATAAAGTGAGTTGTTCCAGAGTTAACCATTTCCCACATCGAAGATTTCATGGCTTCAATTAACTCATCATCACTAGCGTTTGAAAGTGCAACATGCTTCACACCATTAGGTGGTTTAACCATCTCGCTTAAGGATAATGAATAGCCTTCATCCTTAATTATTGAATCTCCAATATGAATATGACCATTAATAAAAGACGGACAGATAACTGCACCATCAACATCGATTATTTTACCTTCTTTTGCATCTTTACTGATTTCAATGATTTTACTTTCATCTACGACGATATTTTCCTTGGAAGGTAGTAAATCTTCGCCTTTTAAAATAGTTCCATTAGCTATAGTAAACATTAAAAGAAAATCTAATTTTTTTTATTAATATAATTTAGCATTACATAAGCTTATTAAATTGAAAAGCTTAATATTAAATTATATTATATGTAATTTCTACTAATTTGAAATTCGTTCAATATCTCATTTACAGCAATTACATTTCTTTTTTAAACCATCAAAGGTGATACTATTAACTCTCAAGAAATAAGATACTTCTACAGAAACATTGTAAAAACTGGTGATGTATACAGAGTTAAACATAACAATAAAGATTATGGAGAGTTTTCTAAGTTATCTGATGCTTTATATGAAAGAGATGCACTATTTTTTTGTAATTTTGATTATGATTTGCTCGTTGATTGCGATTTAGAAAACAAGTATGAAAATATGGAACTACCACCTTTTCCTGAAAAAAGGCCTAAAGGCAGAATCAAAGGAACAAAGGTGAACAAAAAGGAAAGGGAAGGAGAAATTCTTTTTGACCATAAACTACGTAAGTTTTACATTCAAAAGGGTGATGAGATAATCGGTCATTATGACACAATGACAGAAGCGTTTTACTATAAAAAGCTTTTAATGGACAGCCATTGGGATAAAAGTGTTTTAAAAACAAATGTTACTCAAAGAATCGAAGTCAATATTATTATTGATCAAACAAAAGAATATAAAGTTCAAATTAACTTCTGCCCTAAATGTAAAAGTAGGTTAAAAATTGATGCTGAAGAATGTCCTTCCTGCGGTATCAACATCAAAGAATATCTATATAATAATTAGAAAAAAGAATAATTTATAGAAATCCAATTGTTCATTAAATTATTTTTGAAATGAGAAATATTTCTATATATTCCTATATGGATATATCCCTTTTTCATCAAATTCTAATTCTAACCATCTTTTAAGAATTGGTTCAGAAATCTCATATAATCCATTATTTAATATTAGTAAACCTTGATTTTGAAGATTATTTAAATAATTGCTTAATGATCCCGGAGATATACCCAATTCATTTGCAATATCTATTCTACGTAATGGTTTTTCAAGCAAGATTATAATTATTGTTTGTTCTCTAAATGATAATCTCACCCACATATTTATCAAATGGGAACTTATAGCTTGAATTTTTTTGTCAAAACATCTTTTTACTTCATCATCATCTAACTGTTGATTAACAGGCAATAATGATGCAAAAATATTAACATATGAAGGGGTTCCTGATGTGCATTTGTAAAATCTATCAAAACCATCATCAGTAAATAAAATATATGGTGCTTTTTCGAGCAAATAGTTTCTGACTGTTTCTTTTTCAAATGGGTTTAATCTAATTGAAATCATTCTTCCACCAAATGCTCCATTTTGACTTGCAATTTCATATATTAACTTATCTTGAAGACTCATTGACCCAGAAAATATATATGCAACATTTCTTTGGTTTTGAATGTAACTTCTAATTTTCCACAAAAATGAATCTTTATAGTCATCCAGTTCTTTAATAATTTGAAACTCATCAATGAAAATTAAAATTCCCTTGATTTTGTCTTGGTTTTTTTCATATATTTTCTCAGGTAAATTTAATACAAAATCCATAAGTTTTTCTTCATTAGTTTCTTTTGAAAAAACTGGTACTGGTATCTTGTCAAGCTGTATAAACTCCGTGATTTTAAAATCATTAGATTTGAAATATTTTTCAATTTGTTTATCAAATGTATTTAAACCTTTATTTTTTGATTCGACAATAAATTCCTTGAAAAAATGTTCCATCAAACCTATTATACTAATTTTATTTTTCTGATAACATTTAGATTTTGAAAAATCAATATAAACCACTAAATATTCCCCATCCAATTCCCTTTTTAATTTTTTAAGAAAAACTGTTTTACCAACACCCCTTATACCTGTTAATAACAAATCAGGAGCATGACCCTGACTTGTTGAATGCAATAAGTTTTTAATATTGATTAATTCACTTTCTCTGTTGTAAAATTCCTCATCAGTTAAATTTTGATTATTTCCCCAAGGCAAATCGGTCATAATTAGTCCTCCTAAAAAATGTACTACAAATTATAGTACGTTTGTATCATAACACAAATTATAGCATGTACTACAAACTATAGTATGTTTCAAATATAATATAAATTTTAGCATATACTATCAATTATAGTACATATTCAACATACTAAAAAATTAGCAATACAAATGATATAATATTATTTCATTTGTAATTATATTTAAACTATTGCTTTAATAGAATTTAAGAATAACTAAAAAAAGTAAAGTATAATTAAAAAAAGGATAGAGAATGATTATTCCCCATCGACATATCTGTTTAAAGATTTTACATTGATTTCATTATTTTGAACAGCTTGAATAGCATTTAAAACTGCTCTTGCTCCAGCTAATGTGGTAACATAAGGAATACCGAGTTCAATAGCTAAACGTCTAATGATATAACCATCTTTTGCAGATTGTTTACCTTCAGAAGTGTTGATAATAAAATCAACTTCGTTGTTTAAGATAGCATCTCTGATGTTAGGGGAACCTTGTGATACTTTGAGTACCTTTTCAACATCACTAAGTCCTGTTGCATCTCCAGTACCATCAGTTGCCATGATTTTAAATCCTAAATTGGCTGCTTTTTCAGCAATAGGTCTGATTTTTTTCTTATCTGCTTCTTTAACACTTATGAATATTTTACCTTCTTTAGGCAATTCCATTCCTGCTGAAAGCTGTGATTTGTAAAATGCCATTCCATAACTTTCATCTATACCGATACTTTCACCTGTGGATTTCATTTCAGGACCTAAAACTGTATCGGATTCCGGAAGTTTCAAGAATGGGAATACAGACTCTTTAACAGCAACATGCTCAATTTTGATTTCCTTGGTTAAATCAAAGTATTTTAGTTTAGCACCATTCATAATCCATGTTGCAACTTTAGCTAATTGCACACAAATAGCTTTACTT
>CAZOYH010000072.1:0-8630 GCA_964583995.1 uncultured Methanobrevibacter sp. | reverse complement strand
GGAGCAATCATTATTGGTTACTTCTTTGGTTACTGGAGAGGACAAGGTAAAGAAGAATAATTTTTCTTCTTTAACTTACTTATTTTTTTATAGGTGAACATATTGAAATTTGATATTGATTATATAGCACATAATAATAGATTATCTGATTTTAATATGTATGTTAAGGTAATCGTTTCAATTGGTTTAATGGTTGCCACATTAATATTAGATAATTTAACACTAGATATAATTGTGTTCGTTTTAATGGCCATATTAGTATTGGGTGTGGCTCGTGTATCAGTTAAATCATATATTAAGTTTTTAACAATTCCGATTGTATTTGCAGTTATTACATGTTTATTTTTAATATTTTTCTTTGGACATGGTCCATTAATCTATGATACTGGATTTTGGGGCATAGGAATAACTCAATCCTCTCTTGATTTGGGAATAACTACATTCTGTCGTTGTTTTGCATGTTTTTCATGTTTAGGGTTTTTAACACTAACAACACCTATTGCGGATATTCTTCAATGTTTACACGTGGTTAAAGTTCCAGTAATTTTCATTGACATTGCTTTATTGATGTATAATACTATATTCATATTTTTAGATCAATTGGATACAATGAGAAATGCTCAACAGACAAGATTAGGTTATGTAGGTTCCAAAAATACATATAAATCATTAGGAATGTTATTCAGTAACCTGTTCTTCAGATCCCTTGACAAATCAGAGACACTTCAATGCTCACTTGATTCAAGATGCTATCAGGGATACTTGCCGGTTTACAAACCTAAAAGGGGAGGAAAATAAATGTTAAAAGCAAATAATATTTCATACTCTTATGATGACGGAACACAAGCTCTGAAAAATGTTAATTTAGAAGTTAAAAAGGGAGAAATGGTGGCTCTTCTAGGTAAAAATGGTGCAGGTAAATCCACATTGTTCTTGCATTTTAATGGAATTTATAAAGCTGACAGTGGTGAAATTTTCATTGATGGGGAAGAATTAAAACACGACAAGAAGAGTTTGATTAAATTTAGACAAAAGGTCGGAATTGTTTTTCAAAACCCAGATGATCAGCTTTTTGCTCCTACTGTTGAGGAGGATGTTGCATTTGGACCTTTAAATTTAGGTTTATCACAAGAGGAAACACAAAAAAGAGTCGTAGATGCCTTAAAAAGAGTTGATATGGAAGGTTTTGAGAGAAAGGCTCCTCATCATTTAAGTGGAGGTCAAAAAAAGAGAGTGGCTATTGCAGGTATTTTGGCAATGCAACCTCAAATCATGGTTTTGGATGAACCAACATCTGGTCTTGACCCTAAAGGAGCATCAGATATTTTAAAACTTTTATATGAGTTAAATGATGAAGGCATGACTATTATTATTTCAACACACGATGTTGATTTGGTGCCGATTTATTCAAGTAAGGTATATGTAATCAGTTCAGGCGAAATTATTAAAAGTGGAACTCCAAAGGAAGTTTTCGGCGATATTGAACTTATCAGAAAAGCCAATTTAAGACTTCCAAGAGTAGCTCATTTGTTTGAGATTTTAGACAAAAAAGACCACTTTGATTTAGATGGAAATTATCCTTTAACAATTTCTGAAGCTAGACGTTTAGCGGTTGAATTACATAACCACTAAAACTATTTTTTTTTAAATTACAAATTTTTCATAAAATTAAAAGTTAAAGTATTACTTCAGTTAATAATTAATAATACTTTTTTAATTCGCTAAACATTTATACTTTATTAAACATATTTTTTCATAAGGTGAATTTACATGCGCATTGGAATTTGTGATACAACATTTGCTCGTTTTGACATGGCATCAGCAGCCATCGACGAGCTTAAAAAAAACGCTTATGACTTAAAAATTATCAGAGAGACAGTTCCTGGAGTAAAAGACCTGCCGGTAACTGCCAAAATATTAATAGAAGAAGAAAACTGCGATATTGTAATGGCACTTGGAATGCCAGGACCAATGGAAAAGGACAAGATGTGTGCTCATGAAGCATCAACAGGCCTTATCAATGCACAGCTCATGACAAACACACACATCCTCGAAGTTTTTGTCCATGAAGATGAAGAAGAAGATCCTGTTGAACTTGCAAAACTTGCAGAAAACAGGGCACGTGAACATGCGCAGAACCTAATTAAAATGATGTATCACAGAAAAGCAATGAGAAAAGAAGCAGGAATGGGAATGCGTGAAGGAAAAGAAGACGCAGGACCGCTATAACCAGGTGTAAAATGGTATTGGAAATTTCAAAGGAAGATAAACAGTCAACTTATGTTATTCTTCCGGCATACAACGAAGCGACTAGAATCCAGCCGGTAATTGAAGAGATTGCCAAGAAAGGATATAAAATGATTATAGTTAATGACGGCTCTTCAGACAATACTTTAGAGGTCATTAAAGCTTCACAGAGAAAATATCCAAAAAACATTTTCATCTACAGCCACATCATCAACCGTGGTGTGGGAATGGCGATGCAGACAGGCTTTGAAGCGGTCTTAAAATACAATCCGAAATATATTGTAAATATGGACTCTGACGGTCAGCATTCCGTAGATGATTTGGATAATGTTTTAGAACCCTTGATAACTGGTAGGGCACAGGCAGTAATCGGTGTAAGGCCTTTAAAAGACATGCCCTTAAGCAGAAACTTTGCAAATGCCATCATGAATTTATTGACAAGAATATTTTATGGGGTCAATGTAAGTGACTCACAAACAGGTTTCAGGGCAATAACTGCTGAAGCCCTCAAAAAAATCAGTATCAACGCAAGAGGATATCTTATTTCATCCGAATTCATTCGTGAAGTCAATGACAATAATATTCCATTTGAAGAAGTTCCAATCAAGACAATCTACACTCCCGAAACTCAAGCTAAAGGAACAAACGTTACAGAAGCATTTAAAATATTGGTTCAAATGATAAAACATCAGTTTTAAGGTGATTAAATGTTATTATATTCAATTATATTTCCGATAATATCTCTAATAGCTATTGCATGGTTTTTATATAGGTATCTGAAGGGTAAAAATTCCCTAACCTCAGCAATATTGTGGACAGTACTTTGGATTTTCGTTATAATATTTTCAATTTTCCCAGAAACAAGTTTTATCTTTGCAAGACTTTTTGGTATAACACGTGGATTGGACTTTCTCATTATTGTAGTGTTTGTTGTGCTCTTTTACACTGTCGTTAAGTTATACTTCAGGCTTGATGAAACACAAGATCAGTTAAACACTATTGTAAAAGAATTGGCTTTGCAAAATGAAATCACTCCTGATGAAGAGGATGAATAATGCTTTATTTTAGAGGATGTACTGCAAGAGAAAAGGAAACAGGTATTGAAAAGGCAACCAGAAAGCTATTGGATTTGGCTGGTGTTGATTATCATATTTTGGATGATGAGGCATGCTGCGGGTCAGTTCTTCTTAGAACAGGTTTTGAAAGTGAAGCTAAAAGGCAGATGGCTAAAAATACTGAAGTTCTAAAAGGCGAAAAAATCATTACCTCCTGTGCAGGGTGCTATAAGACATTAAGCCAGGACTATGAAGGTTTGGATGTTATTCATATTTCACAGTTATTGGATGAATTGATTAAAGATGGAAAGCTCAATTTTGATAAAACTGATTTGAATGTCACATATCATGATTCATGTCACCTTGGAAGACATATGGAAGTTTTTGATGAGCCTCGTGATGTTATAAAATCCATTGCAAATCTTGTTGAAATGGAAAACATACGTGAGGAAAGCCTATGCTGCGGTGCTGGTGGTGGTGTAAAATCAGCATATCCGGAAATTGCTGGTGAAATGGCAAAAGCAAGACTCAATCAAGTAAAGGATACCAACTGCAAAACATTGGTGACTCCATGCCCATTTTGTAAGCTTAATTTGAAAAACGATGATGTTGAAGTTTTGGATATAACAGAATTTTTGGTAAAATATGGTGGTGTAGATGAAAGCCAGTGAACTTGAAACAATGAGAAAATCTTTCAATACAGTTAAAAAGAGATCTTCTTCAATTAAAGACTCACCATCAACCAAAAGGCTTATAGAAAGGGTTCGTGAAATTAAAAAGTACTCAATTGAAAACAATGAAGAGCTTTTTAACCAGCTTAAGGAGTCATTTAAGCGAAATGACATTGAACTGAAACTTGCCAAAACTTCAGAGGATGCATTAACAATTATTGATGAGTTACTAAAGGAATATGATGCAACAACCCTAGCAAAGGCCAAATCAAATACTTTAGGCGAAATCAATCTAAAACAACACTTAAAGGATAAAGGAATTGATGTTGTTGAAACTGACCTTGGTGACCGTATCCTGCAGCTTAAAAAAACAGACAACAAGCCGGTTCACCCGACAGGACCCGCTTCACATTTAAATATTTCAAAGATTACTGACATTGTAAATGATTCGCTTGACACAAATGTCAATCCTGAAGCCCGTGAAATCATGGAAGTTGTAAGGGCTGATGTGATAAATCGTCTAAAAAATGCCAATGTAGGTATAAGTGGAGCCAATGCAATTGCCTCTGAAGAAGGTTCCCTTGTAATGGTGCACAATGAGGGCAATATTTCAATCATTTCACTTAAAGATTTGCATATAATTGTAGCTGGAATCGATAAAATTGTACCTTCACTTGAAGATGCAATCTCGATTGTAAAGCTTGAGACAATATTTGCAACAGGAAATTATGTGACATCATATATGAATGTGATATCAGGTCCGTCAAAAACCGCAGATATTGAAAAGAAACTTTTAAAAAACATGTACGGTGCAGAACGGGTGGTTGTTATTTTACTCGACAATGGAAGAAGTGATGCAACTGCTGAATGCCTTTACTGTATCGGTTGCGGAAACTGTGTGGTTCACTGTCCGGTTTACAATGCAGTTGGAAACGAATTTGGCTTTAACAATTACCTTGGCGGCCGTGGAGTTGCAATGTCAAAGTTCATAGAAGATGACGAGACATGCTATAATTCAGGTCTTTACATGTGCACATTATGCGGTCTGTGTACCTTGAACTGTCCTGTTGCAATTCCGACAAATGAAATAATCGAGAACATGAGGAAACTTTCAACTGATGTTGGATTTTATCCGAAGGCTCATGGTGTCATTAAGGACAATGTTTCAAAAAATGATTCACCATATTAACTTAATATTTTCTTTTTTTATTTATTTTGAGATGTTTTAAATCTTTTTCTCTAAATTGAGCTAAAAGTTGTATGAGTTCGTAATTGTATTCGTTTGATTAAACCTAAAATTATATATACTTTGAACACTTATTTTTATTTAATTAAATACTTATTAAATGTAACTTAATTTTGATTTAAGTTAATAATTGGGCTTTAATAAAAACATTTAAATATTACTAAATTAATAATTAGTATTACTTATTGGGAGGCAAAACAAAAGATAGGAGACTAAAAAAATGATTCATGATGTAAATCAGCAGCAAATCCCAAGTATTTTAAGTAATGCTACACAAATAGCATATGAAAAAGTCAAATCATTAATTTTAAAAATTTTTTCATTAATTAAGGAGCATGTAAAGCAAAAAAACATTAAGGAAGAATTTTACAATTCTTATATTGATTTTGCCAGAAAATTGAAAGATGAGGGGCATGATGAGGAATGTTATTTGTACATGTCTATTTGTGAAATGTATTATAGGTTAATTGACAGAACAGATGATTTAATTTCTCATGAAGATTTTTTCACAGAGTTATTCGATGCATTTGATGAATTATTATTAATAAAAATTAATGATTCTGATAAATATGAAGAAAAACTCATAGAATTTAATTTAGATTTTAGAAAAAAACGTAGGTATTATTACACTCAAGTAGCTAGGCCAAGCAAACATTATAATGAGTCTGTACTTGAGGAAATCTCAAGCCATTTGATAAGGTTGTGAGGAATATGGCTGAAAAAGTATTTTGTGATACTTGTGTAACAATTGCACAGGTATTTCAAATTAATTCACTTCATTTGAAATCCAATACTGTATTCAAATCATATTCTAAATATTATTGGTCAAAGTTCGTTAAAGATGAATATGAACGTAGGTTTGACGAAAAACTTAAAAATCTTTCAAAATTTTTTCAGGATGTTAAACTGGAACTTGAAAATCCAAATCAGGAATTCTTTTCATTGAATGATTTGACTAGATATGCATTAAAAAATTATTCTGGAAAAATTGAAAATGATGCAATTAGTTCAATATCTCCTTTTTGGAATACTTACATCGGAATTGAATCTCAAATATCATTTGATAACTTGAAAAACAATATTGAAGATTGTTTAAATGATTTGTTAATCAATACTGAAATCAATGGATTCAATTTGGAAAAGAATATGATATTAACTCCTGAAAGAACTAGAGAATATGGGGAAATAGATTCATTGTTAAAATCAAAAGGTGTTAAAAAAGCCGATAGGAGAGTCATATTGGATGGACACGACTTTGCATGTTTCAATAGTTCTCCAGTGGATTTTGTTACTTTTGATGATGCCTGTTTTAATGGTGCCAGTAATGTAGAATTATTATGTTTTGAGTCAGTTAAGGGAAAATATGACTTTGCATCATAGCATTAATTTTCTTCTCCAATCCCTATTTTTTACATATAAACAATAATATTATAAGTAATAAAGAAGTAATATTATTATATTATAAAATTATATTTTATTTGGAGGAAAATGATGCTTCTATTAATAAGCCCTATAAATCGTGAAGAAGCTCTAGAATCTATTAAAGGTGGAGCAGACATTGTTGATGTAAAAAATCCTAAGGAAGGTTCCTTAGGTGCTAATTTCCCTTGGGTAATCAAGGAAATCAGAGAACTGACTCCTGAAGACAAGCTCGTAAGTGCTACTTTAGGTGATGTGCCTTACAAACCAGGTACAGTTTCTCTTGCAGCAATGGGTGCTCACGTTTCTGGTGCTGATTATATTAAAGTCGGATTATACGGAACAAAAGACCATGACGAAGCAGTTGAAGTCATGGAAAATGTTGTTAAAACCGTAAAAGATGTTAGTGAAGATACAATTATCGTAGCAGCAGGTTATGCTGATGCTCACAGGGTCGGCGCAGTTGATCCTATGGACATTCCAAAGGTTGCACGTGACGCAGGTTGCGACCTTGCAATGCTTGACACTGCTGTTAAAGACGGTCATACCTTATTTGACTATCTTGATATTGATCAGTTAAAGGAATTTGTTGAAGAGGCTCACAGCTATGATTTGTTAACTGCACTTGCAGGTTCCGTTAAAAAGGAACAGTTAAAACCTCTACATGACATCGGTTGTGATGTTGTAGGTATAAGGGGAGCTGCATGTGTAGGCGGTGACAGAAATACTGGTAAAATACACCATACTGCAGTAGCTGAGCTTAAAGAATTATGTAATTCATTTTAATTAAGGGGATAAATTTTATGTCATATTCTAAAAAAGTTCAAGAAGCAAGAATGTCTTATACTTTTGATGATTTTCTCTTAACTCCTAATGCAAGTTATGTTGAACCAAAAGACATTGATACAACCGTTGAATTAGGAAAAGGAATCAAGTTGAATATTCCGGTCTTAAGTGCGGCTATGGATACAGTTACTGAAGCTGACCTTGCAATAGCTATGGCACAACAGGGTGGAGTAGGTGTAATTCACAGAAACATCTCACAGGAAAGACAGGTTGAGGAAGTAAGAAAAGTTAAAAACGCTGAAGATTTAACTATCCGTGATGTTATAACCATTTCACCGGATTCCACTGTAGGTGAAGCTGAAATTTTAATGAGAAATGAACTCATCAGCGGTTTACCTGTAGTTGACGGCGATAAAATCATGGGAATTATCTCAAAAAGAGATATCAGGCCAGTTTTAAAATCAGAACCTTCAACTGCAATAAAAGACATAATGACTTCTGATGTGGTCACTGTTGAAGAGGGAGTTTCATCTGAAGAGGCATTAAATGTCGCTTATGAAAACAAAGTTGAAAGATTACCTGTTGTTCGTGACGGTAAACTGGTTGGAATCATTACTATTAAGGACATTTTAAACCAGAATCAGTATCCTAATGCAGCCCGTGATAAAAATGGAAATTTCCTTGTAGCTGCAGCATGTGGTCCTTTTGATTTAGATAGAGCAATGGCACTTGACCAGGCGGGTGCAGATATTATTTCCATTGACTGTGCTCACGCTCACAACATGAACGTGGTCAAATTCACTGAAACCATTAAGGATAACATTGATGCTGAATTGTGTGTCGGTAACATTGCAACTGCCGAAGCTGCTGAAGACTTAATATCTATGGGTGTAGATGCACTTAAAGTCGGAATCGGTCCGGGTTCAATGTGTACTACTCGTATTGTTGCAGGTGTCGGTGTGCCACAGCTTACAGCTATTTCAGATGTTGCTGATGCTGCCCGTGATTCAGGTGTTCCTGTTATTGCAGATGGTGGTATAAGATACTCTGGTGATGTTGCAAAAGCTATCGGTGCAGGTGCAGATGCAGTAATGCTTGGTAACTTACTTGCAGCTTCCCTTGAAGCACCAGGTGACATTGTTGTCATGAACGGTAAACAATATAAAAAATACCGTGGAATGGGTTCAATGGGAGCTATGACTAGTG
>CAZOYH010000071.1:0-8632 GCA_964583995.1 uncultured Methanobrevibacter sp. | reverse complement strand
ATAAAGAAAAATATTTGAAAATTGCCAAATTATCATTATATGCTCTTTTGGTTTCTGCAGCTATCGCATTATGCCTTAAATTAGCTGTTGTTGAAAAAAGACCTTTTGAGGTTTTAAGCAATGTTCACCAACTTGTCATACCAACAGAGCCTAATTCATTTCCTTCAGGACACTGCTCATCAACATTTAGTGTGATAACAATATTGATTCATGAATTATGGGAAAATAAGCTAATCATCATAATTTTAGCAATATTTGGTGTGCTGATTGCATTTTCAAGGGTATATTGCGGTGTGCATTACCCTATTGATGTGGTTGTTGGGGCGATGGTTGGTATTTTAAGTGGAATATTAGTTTTAAAACTAAAAGTATAACTCTGAAGGATGTCCAATATATTCAAAATCATCCTTATTTTTTAAATATTTGACACCGATGACTTTTCCATCCGGAAATTTTGTCACTACACTCATCCCATCATTAACATCAATTACAATAAGTTTTGTGTTTTTTTCACCTTCGGTTTCAATCTTAATGATTTCGTCATTTTGAATCAGTTCAGCTTCTTCGAAATCATTACTTATGTCTGTGGAAAACCAATGTTGTGGTAACTTAAGCCTTAATCCTAAATCGTCTAACAAATCTTTTACATGCATCTTAAAAATCTCCTGAAACTGTTTTTAGTATCTACATGATAGTCTATTAAAAAGCATATTTAAAGATATTGTAACTTGTCAAGGGTGAAAAGTAGCTAAACTAAGAAATGAATCTTGTTTTTATCAATATCTTCCAAAGTATGAGGTTTTGGAATATCATCAGAATGACCCAAAGCAAGGATTCCAACAATCCTATAATGGTCATCGACCTTTAAAATATCCCTTACAACTTCTTCAGCATCACGGCCGTCTTTGTCTCTTAGATGAATCTGTACCCAACAACTTCCTAGATCAAGTTCAGTTGCCATAAGATGCATATATGTCAGCGCAATAGATGAATCCTCACACCATGTATCCGCTACCAAAGTATCTGTAACAACGACAATAGCTTTATCGGCACCTTTGATTAAATCCGCACCATGATTTTTAGCTTGAGATAATTCATTTAATGTTTCTTTTCTCTCCACGACCATGAAGTTGCACGGTTTTCTGTTCATGCTTGTAGGTGCAAGAAGTGCTGCCTGCAATATCTTATCCAATTCCTCTTTTGTAATCTTTTCATCATTAAATTTTCTTGTACTTCTTCTTTTAAGCATTAAATCTGTAAGAGTCATGATTAAAAATTAGATTATTTTAATAAATATAATTTTTGAACTGAAAAAATATTATAAATCATCATAATATTCATCAAAGACTTTTTCAAGCCATTCGTTTGAAGTTTCTTCACCTGGAACTTCCACAGCAATATGGCTAAACCAAGAGTCTTTTTTAGCACCATGCCAATGTTTTACACCGGCAGGAATCTCAACAACGACACCAGGTTTTAAACTTACAGGATCTTCACCTTCTGCCTGATACCAACCTTCACCTGCAACACAAATGAGAATTTGACCCCCTCCAGATTTTGCATGGTGTATATGCCAGTTGTTTCTACATCCCGGCTCAAAAGTTACATTAGCTAAAAATACGCTTGATTTTTCAATATCCACTAATGGATTTAAGTAAGATTGACCAATGAAATATTGTTCAAAAGCTTCATTAGGAAATCCTTTTCCAAATATATTTTCCTCTTCAAAATTAGACATGACAATAACCTCAAAAATGTTGACAATAGCAACAATATTGATTCTATAAAAAAATTCGAAGCTACGGCAGTGCAACTTCGAATTTGAAAATTTTTCACGACTTGTTAATCAGTCATTTATTATTTTTATTTTCATAGGATATAAAGTAATTGGTTTTCAAAAAAATATTTAAAAATAAAACCCCAATAGCTTGTTGTTAACTCCTAAAAGTTACCAAATAATCACCAAACCTTTAAATATCTGCAAAATAATGCTTTTTCAAGGTGATAGAATGTTAAACTTTGAAAAAGTATCAAAAGTATATTTCAGTCCTTCAGGGACAACAGAAAAAATAGTAAATGAAGTTGCAAAGAACTTCAACATGAATAGGGAAAACTATGACCTATTAAGTTTTGATGAAGAAAAATCTTTTTCAGACGAATTAGTCATCTTTGGAATTCCAGTTTTTGATGGAAGAATCCCTAAACTAGCATGTAAAAGACTTTCAAAAATGAAAGGAAACAACACCAAAGCTATTGTTATCCTTAATTACGGAAATATGGACTATGGTGATGCATTACTTGAACTGACCGAACTTCTAAAGGAAAATAATTTCCAGATTGTTGGAGTTGCAGCCACTGTAAGTCAAAATTCCCTATTTAACCAGATAGGACGCAACCGTCCTGACGAAAATGATATGAAAAAGATTAATGAGTTTTCACAGAAAATTGTTGAAAAACTAAAAAACAATGAAGAAAATGAAATCTTTGTAAACGGCTATAAACCCTATTCCGCTTACAGAACACCTGAATTTTCCATAAATTGTGATGAAAACTTATGTGTGGAATGTCTTGACTGCGTATACACATGCCCTGAAGAGGCAATCATGGAAAATACGCCAACAATGACAAATATCGATGATTGTACCCGATGCAGCACATGCATCAATGTTTGCTCTGAAGGTGCAAGGTCATTTTCAGGCGATGCATACAATCAGGAAATGCAAAATGCAGTTGAAGACTTCTACGACAGAAAAGAAGCAGAATTTTACTTTTAAACCCTATGCACTAGTGAAAATAATCACTAGTGCACAATTATTTTTTCTTATTTACTTAGAACAATATTGATTTTTTCATATGAAATTGATTTGAGCTTGTTATATTGTATAACCTTATTAAATTGTTTTATATTTAAAATAGATAGTTTTAAAAATGATTAAAACAATAATAATTAATTACAATTTAAAAGAGGTTAAAATATGCAATTTAAAAGCAATATTTATGTGAGAATAATAAATAAAAAAGACTTGATAAAAATCAGCACCCTATTTAAAATAGCAAGAATCAACCACAAACTTAAAAATCATAGCCAATCACAGAAAAACTATGAAAAAATAATTGAAATTTGCAATAAATATCCTTTTAGCGAAGATATGCTACTTTTAAAGATCCTATCACTTAAAAAGTTAAACAAAAGTTATAAGACATTAGAATCAATTGAAAACCTGCTAAAAATAAATCCACACAACCGTCCCGCTCTTTTTTTAATAGCCAACATCTATAAAGGAGATTAATATGTTTAAAAAAGAAGACAAAATGGAAAAAATACAAAAAAGAGCTCTCAAACACCTCAAAAATGGAAAAATACTAAGGGCAAAGGAAGAATATATAAAAGGACTTGCAATTGATCCAAACAACATTTTCATTTTAAACAACCTTGCACAAATCTATAAGGTTCTAAATGAAAAGGAAAAGTCAAAAGCATATCTAGAAAAGCTAGTTGAGGAATGCGACAGTCAAAATGTTGAAACAAATGAACAAACCATGATTATGAAATTATATGCCCTTATTGAACTTAAGAAATCCAAAGAAATAGAACAAACAATTGATAGCCTAGTTGATTTATATCCTGAAAACACTTTAGGATTATATGAAAAATCGATTAGCTTAGAAAAAAGCAAAAAACACAAAGAAGCTTTAAAATACATTAATCGTATTCTAAAACTTGATGAATACAATATTGCGGCATTGCTTGCAAAAGGAAGAAATCTTGTTGAACTAAAAGAATACAAAAAAGCAGAAAAATGTTACAATCTTGTTTTTAAAATTGAACCTAAAAATAAAGCCGCTGCATTTTTAAAGGCAAAATTAATAAAACAAATGAACAATCAGGAACATTCAATATGTGCACATGATTTGATGTTAAAAGCATTGGAATTTTGGGAAATGGAAGATTTTAAAAAGGCATATAACTTTTTTGAAAAGGCTTTAGATATGGATTCCAATTTTGATGAAATCTGGTATTGCAGGGGAGAACTGTTGATTAGAATGGGCAGGATAAATGATGCGATAAACTCATTTAACAAAGCCTTTGAAATAAATCCTGAAAGTGGCGGAATAGTCAGAAAAAAAGAACTTTTTAAGTTGCTCAATAAAATGAAAAGAATAAATACCCTATTGGGCTATGAAAAATAGTGTTCAAATTATAATGAGTTTTTTAACTCATCTTTAATTATCCCAACACATTTTTCTGCCTCATCATCCAATCTAAATGGATCATTGGCACTGACAGGATATTTTTTTAGAATATCTTCTGCATTAATTGTTTTAAAGACTTCAATTCCCTTATGTTCCAGAATAGTATTTACGCAATTATTGCTACAACCATTAATTGCAATTATAGGGTATTTTTTAAGCATGTCATTGTTTTTACCATCAATATCTGCTGAAGTAGAACCCATACAAATAGATATTACATTTTCACATTCCTTTTTACAGTCCCCTACAGCAACACGAGATACCAAACCGTTTGGACTCATGCCATTACAGGGAGCCAATGCTATTTTTTCTGCCATAATACTAATTGATTTTAATCAAATTAAAACTTTTCTCCAATTTCTTGAGCTTTTTTGAGTTTGTTAGGTTGTGATTTAACTTGCCCTTTTCCAAAAACGGAACCAACCACTACTGTATCGAGCTCTTCAAAGCCCATTACTTCAAATGGAGCATATTTTGTGTATTCAATATATGGAGAATATTTTCCCTCACCATCGGCATGTGTAAATATTAATGCAACTTTACCTGAGAAATTCTTATCCGGATTAAACGCTATTTGATAAGTTCTATCAACGAATAACTTCGCTTGAGCAGTCATGTGCCCATAATAGATTGGTGTTGCAAAAATCAAACCGTCAACAACAAGTAATTTTTCAATCAAATCCGATTCATCATCATCAATCTTACACTCGCCATGCTTTTGACAATACAGACATGCCTGACAGGGAGAAATATCCAAATCATCCAAATATATTTTTTCAATATCATGCCCATTGCTTAATGCCCCTGCAATCATTTCATCCATCAAAATGTCACAGTTTCCATGTTTTCTAGGAGATGCCTGAATAGCTAAAATCTTCATTGTAATGCCTCCACAGTTAAGTCATATGCCTCTTTTAATTTATCCCGTTGGTTTTTAACATCCCCCTGTGCAGATACACTTCCAACAGTCAAAATTTTTGTATCACAACCAATATATTCAAATGGCATCTTTTTAACCATTCCAATATAGTTTTCAAAAGCTCCCTCTTCAAGTGCATGGGTAAAAATAGCAATAGCTTTTGGAGGAAAGTTTCTTGAATAATTCATGCTTATTGAATAGAATCTGTCGATGATGAGTTTTGACTGTGCTGTAACTTGACCATAATATATTGGAGAGGCAAAAACAAGCAAATCAGATGTTTCCAGATTCTCTAGAATTTCTATTGCATCGTCATCAAATTTACAGTGCCCTCTGCTGACACAATAGTCACATCCTTTGCATGGTCCAATATTCAATTCGTTAATGTTATAGTGAACAACATCTGCATTATTATCTTCAGCAGCCCTTTTAACTTCTCCAAGTAAAACAGAACAGTTTCCATTCTTTCTAGGACTGCCATTAATGATTGTAATTTTCATATTTAAAAATAGTTAACGAAAGTATATAATTGTTGTTAAATGCAACTATTAAACATTAATACTTCCATCTTACTAAAAATTTAATCTATTTTTCATGATTTAAATATTGTTTAATCATGATCAGATTTCATAATTTAAATCCAGTTCCAATAAACTGTGCAACATCCCTTCCCGTATCATCAGAAATATCTACATTAACAATAGAAGAGGTTCTTCCGCTTTTTCTGCAGGTTGCCCTTGCTATTAGTTTTTCCCCTTTCGGAGCAGACAAATAATGGATGTCGACCTGTTGAGCAACAGTCAATTGGTGAATCTGATTGGACAATACTGCAAAGGCAAAATCAGCTAATGTAAATATTACACCACCCATTACACCACCATAAGCGTTTCTGTGATCATCAGTTATTTCAAGTGAACATACTGCTTCATCTTCGGTTAACTCATCTAAAGTTACGCCAGTCATTACTGCAAATTTGTCTTTGTAAAAAAATTCTCTAGCACTTTCTATTGTATCAAAATTAGCCATTATTACACCTAACATTAATTATTAAATTCATTGATAATTAATATTTTGTTCATCTAAAATTATAATTTTTTAAGGTGTGGCCAGAACCATATCATCAATATTGAAAACAGACAGGAATATATGATTGCTGGAGGATATGTGAAATATCCAATCACAATACCAATGCACACAATAACGATTGTTGAAATATAATACTTATTGTTTAGAACCATTAAAAGAGCAACATTCGCCTTATCTGATTTCTTAAGAGCCTTGGAAGTTACAATTGACAGTGCTGCGACAACTATGAAATCAAGCCCATAGCATAGTTGGGGCACAAATGAGTAAAAGTTTTCCGCAACGAAAGTTGACAGATACGGAATTAAAGACAAAATAAACATTGACGCGCCAATAGACCACATGACCTTACCGTCAATCTTGTTTACAATACCGAACAGGTTATTGTTATAGTTCCAATAGTTAAAAACAACTATGAAACTAATTGCATATGCAAGAAACTCCATTTTTGTTTCAAGAAGTGCCTCCCAGGATCCTCCGGCAACCATCGGAATTTCAAGCACAATAACAGTTAAAATGATGGCTACTATTGCGTCAAACAATGCTTCAAATCTCTCACTGCTTTCGATTTCAGATTTTGCAAGGACAGCCAATATGAACCAGTAAAATGTTGCAAGAATACATGAAACATAAATACCTTGAGGATAAACAGTATAGCTTACTAAAAATCCAATTAGAATAATAAATATCGGAATATACCTGCGATAGTCCTTTAGATTGATTACTTTAAGTTTCTCATTATATGGGTCGGCACGGACTATAAGATAAGTCGATAATGTATAAAATCCATTAATTGCTAAAAACAGCAATCCGAACATGCTTTGTGCCGGAAGAGATGTTGGATTCAGTGCAACCCATGTTGCAAAGTAAGGAACGATTGAAATTATAAATATCAGCACCCCATAAACCAGAACAACACTGTTATTTATCTCATCGACAATTTGAAACAGATTATGGTCATTATACCATGTGTTGAATATGATTATAAAACAAGTTAGATAGGTTATGTACCTCATATTCAAGTTTAAAATAGCTCCAAATGTGGCGGTTTCAGGCTGGGCCAGTTTCAAGACCAAAACCGTGATAATGATTGCTAAAACCGCATCCATAAATGTTTCAAATCTGTTTGTTTTCATATTTAAATATCTGATTTTTATAGTATTAAAAAGGTTATGAAGAACTTTTTACATCAAGATTATTTTGAGTTAACTTTATATATTTTGAAGTTGAAAATATGCCTAACGAACGGTAGGTAGGGAAAGCATGAATACCAAAGAAAAAATATTTAATGTTTCACTAGATTTATTTTCAAAAAGAGGATATGATTCAGTTTCACTAAGAGAAATCGCAGAAGAAGTAGGAATCAAAAAAAGTTCCATTTACAGCCATTACCCTTCAAAAGAAGCAATATTAATGGAAATATTTAACAAATTTACTGGAAGTTTTGAAATAGATGATAAAGATATTGAATTAAACGAAGACAATCCATTATTAGAAAACCCCGAATTATTATATCACAAAGGATCAGAAGCAATAAAAGACATAGTATTTCAAGAAAACAATCTTAAAATCTGGAAGCTGATTCTTATTCAGATGCACCACAATGAAACCATAAGATTATTTTTCCAAAATGAGATATTAATTAAACCATTAGAATTCTGGAAGGGATTATTCAGCCTATTAAAACAAAAAGGAGTCATACGCAATGATTCAAATCCCGAATTATTAGCAAAACAATATTTCAGTTTCCCAATTTATCTGCTTTTAGAAATTTATGCTAAATATGATGATATCCCCCAGGAAGAATTGGAAGATTTCTTCAGCCAAACAGAAGAACATGCAAAATTCCTTTTTGATAGCGTGAAGGTGAAACAATGAACAATAATTTCAATATTCAGGACTATCTGGCAAATGGAGTGGAATACATTCTAAAGGAAAGCATCCGAACAACAATTAAAAATCCTAAGGAAAGCATATTTTTACTCAAATTTTCAAAACATGCAAGAAAGGCAACTAAAATCAGACAAAAATATGCTGAAAATGGCCAAAACATTCCCGCATTTCTAATTGCAAGCATTACAAGCAGCTGTAACTTACATTGCACAGGCTGTTATTCAAGAGCCAATGAATCCTGCAGCGATGACGAACCATTAAACCAGCTTACAGACAATGAATGGGAAGACATATTTAAACAAGCCAAAGAAATGGGAATAAGCTTTATCGTTCTTGCAGGCGGAGAACCACTTCTCAGAGAAGATGTTATAACCAAAGCTTCCAATTTTCCCGAAATCCTATTTCCAATATTTACCAATGGAACAATGCTAAACAAAGATTATTTGAAACTACTTGACAATAACCGAAATCTCATTCCAATTC
>CAZOYH010000070.1:0-8642 GCA_964583995.1 uncultured Methanobrevibacter sp. | reverse complement strand
TTGGAGAAAATGAAAATATTATACAAGCTTGTCATATTTTTAAAGAAAAACACCCAAAAACAAATTTAAAACTAATATATAGTGATGAAGACTTAGTTAAGGCAGTTCTTGATGATAAAGTAGACAGTGTTGTCAGAGGATCTCTTCCAGCCTCCAATATCATGAAAGAACTGAAAGAAACATATCCGGACATTGCCAGAGCAACATATGTTAATGGAGATGAACATGAGTTTCTATTATCACCTGTCGGAATAGATGAGGGTACAAGTGTTGAAGAAAGATTTAAAATAGTAGAAAACTGTATTAATTTTCTTAAAAGCATTGGAAAAACACCAAAAATAGCAGTGCTTGCTGAAGGAAGAGAAGATGATTTTGGAAGAGGTAATGAAGTATCAAAATCAATTACCGAAAGTAAAAAATTAACCAAACTCATCGAAGAAAACACTTCAGAAGAAGTTAAAAACTACTTTATTTTAATTGAAAAGGCAATCAACGACAACTGCAATGTGATTATAGCTCCAAACGGAAGAGTTGGAAACATTGTCTTTAGATCACTTGTTCTTCTTAATTCATGGCCAAGTTACGGAGCAATAACATTTGGTATGGATAAAATATACATCGACACCAGTAGAGATCAAAGTATAGACGGATATGTGCGCAGTTTAATCTTAGCTAATGACATAAAAAAACTTTAAAGTGGTAAATATGGCGGAAAATATACTTTACAGATTATATGAATGGTATATTTCTCGTGATTTAGTCCCTGAGAAAATGCCAAAACATGTAGCCATAATCATGGACGGAAATAGGAGATATTCCAAAATCCAGGGAAATATCGATGTTGTTAAAGGACACGAAGTCGGTGTAGATACACTGGAAAAAGTGCTGGACTGGAGTATAGAACTTGGAATAGAAATTATTACCGCTTATGCTTTTTCAACTGAAAACTTTAACAGACCAAAACATGAAGTGGAAGGCCTTATGGGACTGTTCGTTAAAAACTTCAAAAGACTTGTAACTCATGAGAAAATACATAAAAATGAAGTTAAAGTTCAAGTCGTTGGCAGAACAGAATTGCTTCCTGATAGTGTAAGGGAAGCCATAAGAGAAGCTGAAGAAGCTACTGCCCACTATAATAAAAGATTTTTCAACTTAGCTATTGGATATGACGGACGTTTGGAAATTATCGATTCATTCAAAAAGATTATTGAAGATGTCCAAGCAGGTAAAATATCAATCGATGACGTTGATGAAGAGCTTGTAAGCAAAAACCTCTACACTGCAGGACTTGATGATCCAAATTTAATTATAAGAACCAGCGGTGAGGAACGTTTAAGCGGATTTTTATTATGGCAATCATCATATTCTGAACTTTATTTCTGTGAAACCTTATGGCCTGAACTTAGAAAAGTTGACTTTATAAGAGCCATCAGATCATATCAGGCAAGAGACAGAAGATTTGGAGTTTAAACAATGATTGATACTCATTGCCACATTGATTTTGAAGACTTCGATGACGACCGTGAGGACGTAATCAAAAGAGCCAAAGACCAGCTTGATTATGTTGTAGCTTCCGGTTTTAATCTTGAAAGTAATCAGAACGTTTTAAATCTTTCAAAAGAATATGAAGGTTTTATCTATCCTACTTTTGGTTTTCATCCAGTAAGTTCTCAAAACTCAACAGATGAAGAGTTAAAGGAAGCGCAAGACCACTTAATTGAAAACTTATCTGATATCGTAGCTGTTGGCGAAGTCGGAATGGATTACTTTTATGTAACTGACAAAGCCTTGCGTGAAAGACAGCAGGAGATTTTTACCAGTTTTTTAGAGCTTGCAAATGAATATAAAGTTCCAATCGTGATGCATGTCAGGGATTGTGAGAAAAAAGCAGTCAACATCATTGACCCTTATGATGACATTCCCTATTTTGTTTTCCACTGTTATGGGGGCAGTCTTAAAACTGCAAAAAGAATCATGAATAAAGACAATTGCTTCATGAGCTTTTCTACAATGCTTTGCTACTCCCAACACCATCAGGATTTAATTAAAAAAATAGATTTGGATTATGTATTGACAGAAACAGACAGTCCATATCTGGCTATGACAAAAGAAGAGAGAAATGAACCTGTCAATGTTGTTAATGCTGTTAAAAAAATAGCTGAAATCAAACAAATGGATTTAAACACTGTTGATGAGATTACCACCAACAATGCCCGTAAAATTTTTAAAATCTAGAAATGATAGGTGAAGTTTAAATTAATCAGCACATCATTATTTTCTTTTACTGCTTCTATTTCAAATTCAAAGTCTGTAAAATCATCCATGACCAGTTTAATCAATTCCCATTCCAATATTGAATCATTTAAAAATATTGTGAACTGATTTCTGTCGATTTTGACTTCTTTTCTGCAGAAAAGCTTGAATGCATAGAAATAGAGTTCCAGTCTGAAAATCAAATCCTGTTTGTCACCATCATTATTTTCAAAATACTTTTTCAAGTCATCCTGCAGGATTTTGCCTTCATCGCCAACATCTGCCTTGAAGGTTTCCATTTCAGCCAAATCATCCATCAGTTGTTGTTTTTCTTCCTCATTATACATCTCAATCACTTAAAGTAAATTTCAATTTCAAAATATTATAGTCATTAGGCATGAAAGTAACTTTAAACTTATCGAAAACATCATCAAGTTTTCTAAGCAAATCAAATTCCAAGTCATCTGGAATTATATATAATACAAAGAAATCTTCTTCAATTTCAATGCCCAAATCCTCTAAAAGGGGCACTTTCAGTTCACTGATGAATACATATTTGTATACAATCAGCTCATAGTCATTGACATCTTTATTATTTTCAATAATGTCAGCCAGTTCTTCCTGTAACTTTAAAGCTATTGCCTCGAATGTAATTTTAATCACTCTCAAGCAAACCTCTTTCTAAAAACACTTCCTTTGCAGCGACTATACCATTGATTGCCTTTGGAAATCCTGCATATGCACTCATCTGCATTATTATTTCAACAACTTCAGTTGGTGAATTGCCGACATTTAACGCTGCGTTGATGTGATCTTTTAGCTGAGGAACTGTTCCCAAAACTGTCAGTGCTGCAACGGTACACAGTTCACGTGTTTTTAAGTCAACCTCATCTCTGGTATATATTTCTGAGTATGGAAATTCAACTACAAATCGTGACATGTCCGGTGCGATATCATCAATTGCTTCAAATATCTCTTCAAGAGACCTTTTCTGAATTGATTCAATTACTTGTTTTCCTTTTTCATACCTTGTCATGAGTTATTATATATCCTTAAACCCACTTAACATTAGCGGTAGTGTAGACATAATGTGGTGAGAAAACCGGATTATACAGTTTGTTTGTTGCTGAAGTAGTGTTAAAACTTAATGCAAGAGATTTTCTTAAATTATAATTAATCCTGTCTCCAATTGAAACCAGTTCGTCTTTGCTAAACTTATCTGATGTTTTTGCATATACCTTAAACTGTATTTTCTTTTTATCATACCTGCTGTCATGACCCAACTCCTCATAGGAAATGTTGACAAGTTCCACTGAATATGGCATTAGCAAATCAGATTTTGTTTTTGAATAATCTCTGTATGTGTCTTTTGGATAGACTGCACTTGATGAAGTTGAAACTCCTTCAATCACACCGTTTCTGGCAGCTTCCATTGCAGTATTAAGTTCATTTTCAGAGGAAATAAAGACAATTGAAATCATTATTATTACAATCAGCACTCCAAATAAAAAGAGAAATTCAGCTGATATTTGGCCATTTTTATCCATCATGTTATCACAATCCCTTCGTCTGTTTTTGTAATGAAATAGCCTTTGCCGCTTATCAGTCTATATTCCTTGTCAATGTTTAATAAAGGAAGCGATGATTCGGCTTTTTTATCATCATATTCTAGGATTAATTTGTCCTTTTTAACTGTAATTTCAAAATATCCCTTATCATATGGTAGTTTTAGATATTTTGAATATCCTTTGCCGTTTGAGTTTACCTGGCTGATTTTGTCAGCCACATCATCTAAAATCATCCTATGTGTTACACTATCTTCAATATTCAAACTTGAATCAATTGCTGATTGTGAGAAAAATAACACACTACAAGCAATAATGATAACAATGAATAATGAAAACAAATATTCTATTGAAATAAAACCTTTATCATCCATATTTTTTAATTATCTTGTGAATTAATAAAGTTTTCTTTAAACAAAAGTCAATTTTGATACAAAATAATTAAATAATACTTGAAATAAAAGATTAATCATGAAAGGAAAAGTAATTTTCGTCGGTGCGGGACCTGGAGATCCTGATTTAATCACCGTTAAGGGAAGAAACGTAATAGAAAATGCTGATGTTATTATTTATGCAGGCTCACTTGTAAACAAGGATGTTTTATGCCCTGCAAAGGATGACTGTGTTATCCACAATAGTGCTTATCTGAATTTGGAAGAAACCGATGCAATAATCACCGAAGCAGTAAATGAAGGCAAACTGGTTGCACGTGTTCACACAGGAGACCCTTCAATCTACGGAGCGATTGCAGAGCAAATTCGTGAGCTTAAAAAACATGACATTGAATATGAAATCATTCCAGGTGTAAGTTCACTGTTTGGAACAGCCAGTGTTCTTGAAGCGGAATTGACATTGCCTGAGATTTCACAAAGTGTCATTATTACCCGTCCTGAGGGAAGAACTCCAAAACCTGCAGGTGAAAGCATTGCAAGCTTTTCAAAGCATCATGCAACAATGTGTATCTTTTTGGGAATTGGTATGATTGATAAAGTGGTTGATGAGTTGCTTGAAGGCTATGAAAAAACAACTCCAGTAGCAGTTGTCAAAAAGGCAACCTGGCCAGACCAACAAATAATTAGAGGAACCCTCGAGGATATTGCAGGAAAAGTAAAAGATGCCAATATTACAAAGACTGCAATGATTGTGGTGGGAGATGTCTTAGACCCTGGAGACTTTAATGCATCTAAGCTATATGACAAGAACTTTAAACACGAATATCGTTAAATTTTTTAGTGTGCAAATTGCTCAGTGCAATTTGCATACTATCCGAACTCATACTCCTTCATCAAACTGTTTCATCAACTTGACAATTAACTATTTCTTTCAACAAAGTATAATTTGAGCCTTAAAATCTAAATATAAATAATATACTATTTTTTTACTTTAGCTGATTTTTTAACAGTTAATTTACCATATTTTGCCTGATATTTAACAGTTTTGCCAACCTTAAGATTTTTTAATATGTTTTTCTTAATGGTAACTTTTGCAATGCCTTTTGAATTGGTTTTTGCATTGTATGTTTTACCGTTGAATTTGAAAGTTATTGTTTTGCCTTTAATTAAAGATTTTCCTTTTGTTAGTTTTGCAGTTAAAACTAGCTTTTTAGCTGACTTTTTAACATTTACTGAATTAAGTGTTAACTTCAAATAATTGAATACACAGTTGGAAGTGGTTCCACCATATATGTCTCTTCCTGAAGTGGAAGCCATGTTATCTGTAAAAGTACATTTAACCGCTTTTGCACAGTGAATTGTATCTGAACTTGATGTTCTGAATGCATATATTGCACCACCTTTGCTTGCACTGTTTTTGGTAAATGTTGACTTTTGAATTAGATTATCGTAATATTTGATTTCAGAAACCCATTTGCCGCTACTGTTATAATATCCTGAGGATTCATGGCATTTGAAGTAAACCGCACCACCATACTTTGAAGCACTATTGGATGTGAATTTAGAATTATTGATAAAGACATCCTTATTAGCAAATACAGCACCACCTTTCTCACCTGCTTTATTTGATGTGAATGTGGATGATGCAATGTCGATGTTGGAGAATGCATATATTGCTCCACCTCCACGGCCGTTAGCTACATTATCTTTAAATACGCAATCAGCCACTTTGTCCTTTAGAAAATTAAAAGTCACATTCATACCAATATTGGGTATAAAGTCCAAATTTCCATCAACAGTTCTATTTAAATAGAAATCATGGTAAAATTTAACGGAATTTTCAAAGGATAATGTGAAAATCGCACCGCCATCACCATCAGCAGTATTTTTATTGAAATTGGAATTCATACAGTCCAAATATCCAACTGAGATGATTGCTCCTCCACAGTAATAGGCATAGTTGTTTGTAAAGCTGCAATTGTTAACTGTCATGTTTGCGAAGTTAAGTATTGCTCCACCATAGTAATTAGTGTGCCCGTTAACAAAATTAATGTTGTTTAATGTAACTTTATTATTGTCATTTAAACCGAATAATGTCATGAGAATTCTTGATTTAGACTTTCCATCTAAAGTATATCCGTTGCCGTCAATGGTCAAATTTTTATTAATAACAATCCCTATTTCATAAAATCCTTCATCATAAGCATAATCCCTATCTAAGGTAATTGTAGAACCCTCCGATGCATTATTGATTTTATTTTGAAGGGATGTAAACGTTCCATCATCCACATTGCCAATTACATCTTCCTGTGATGATCCTATTAAGGTAATGTTATCCTTATTGGATAATTGTGTTTTATTAATATCTCCAGCTGCAACACTAACAATACTGATAAAAAATATCATTAAGCATACAGTTAAAAAAAACTTTTTATATTTCATGAATAAGACCCTTTTCAGTAATATTTAATATATAATTTAATTATTCTTTAAATATATATTTTACAATTACATAATTATAATATGATTTAAAAAATAATAAAAATTCATATGTGAGGAATTACATTGGGTGATAGGAATTTTAATAATGTTTTTGAAATTATAAAAAAAGATTTTAAATCCGCACTTTCAAATCCAATTGTCACAATCGTCTTAATAGGATTGATCATATTACCTTCCCTTTATGCCTTGCTGAATATTCAGGCATGCTGGAATCCTTATGAAAATACTGGAGATGTTTCATTTGCAATCGCAAATCTTGATAAAGGTGCAAGTTTTGAAGGGACTACTATAAATGTTGGAGATGAACTGATAAAGGATTTAAAAAATAATGATAAGTTTAATTGGACATTTGTCACAGAAGATGAACTTCGAAATGGCGTTTACACGGGAAAATACTATGCAGGAATAGTAATACCCAAAAACCTGAGTAAGAATGTTGTTTCCATAGCGGGTGACGACCCTCAACAGGCAAAATTGGAATATATTGTCAATGTGAAACAAAATCCTGTTGCTTCAAAATTAACAGACACAGGTTCTACTGCAGTTTACAATGCATTGAATGCAAAAATCATTGAGATAATAAACCTTGCAGCCTACGATAAGCTTGGAGAACTGCAGGAAGGTTTATCATCAGGAGCTAGTCAGCTGGCCAGTGGTGGAAGTCAGCTTCAATCAGGTTCAGCACAAATATCTTCAGGAGCAAGCCAGATATCTTCAGGAGTAAGTCAGGTCGAGGATGGTGCAAGCCAAGTTCAACAAGGTGCTCATGATGTAAATAATGGTGTTGATTCCGTAAAACAGGGCTCTACAAAGGTAAAAAATGGTGCAAGTCAAGTTCAACAAGGTTCTGAGGAATTAGAGTCTGCTGTAGACCCATCTTATATTCCTGATGGTCCTGTTAAAAAATATGTTGAGGGCAATGTTAAACTTTCAAATGGTGCCAGCCAAGTAGCTGACGGATCTAGTCAGTTAGCTGACGGTTCAGTTTCACTGGCAAAAGGCTCATCAAAACTTGCAAACGGTTCCAGTGATTTGGCAAGCGGTTCGGCACGATTGGCGGAAGGTTCTCTTACTCTTGCTGCAGGCTCCCAATTGCTTTCAAATGCGGCATCTCAGGCATTATTCACTGCAGCAGCATCCCTTGGCTCCTCTGCAGATTCACTTGCAAGTATTACTGGCATTAATGAAACAATACTTGGAGATTATTTCTATTCTCCTGTAAAATTGGACAGACATGAACTGTTCTCAGTACCAGACTATGGATCACAAGTATCTCCATTTTATCTTGTTTTATCAATGTGGGTTGGTGCTTTAATTACATGTGCAATGCTAAAACCTGGAACCAGTGAAGGAACAAAATATTCTCCTCTTGAGATGTATGCAGGTAAAATAGTGATATTTTTAGTAATGAGTCTCTTGCAGGCCACCGTTACACTAATAGGTGCCCATATTCTGGGAATATATATTGAAAATGAAATATTATTTGTGTTTTCATGCTATCTTGTATCGGGAGTGTTCATGGTTTTAGTTTATTCCTTTGTTTCCGCATTGGGCAATGTTGGAAAAGCCATTGCAATTGTTATGTTAGTAATTCAGATTTCCGGAACCGGAGGAATTTATCCTGTTGAAATCATGGCACCGTTTTTCAGAATAATGAATCCATATTTGCCTATGACTTATGCAATAACATTAGTTCGTGAAGCTCAGCTTGGTTTAATATGGTCAAATTACCTTCCAGCATTAATTGTTCTTTTAGGTATTGGATTGGCAACATTTATTGTCATGATGATTATTAAAGAGAGAGCTGATAAGGCAACACATTACTTTGAAAAACATTTAAAAGACAGTGAACTATTTTAGAAGTTGATATTTTTCAACTTCAATATTTATTTTTAATTGAATTAAATTCATTTTTTAAATAACAATTAAC
>CAZOYH010000069.1:0-8674 GCA_964583995.1 uncultured Methanobrevibacter sp. | reverse complement strand
TACTGTTGTTGGTCCAGGAAGCATTAATAAAATATCGTTCATTAAATTCCTCCAATAATGTAAAAAATATAGCTTACTTTCAAGCTAATATTATTTTTGATTTTAATACTTATTAAATATTTTTAATTGTGAGTTTATTCATGTTTTGATAATATTTCAATGTACATTTTAGTGCATTGTTCAAAAATGTACAATATTTTTGCTTATTGTTTAAATACTATTGAAAATATATAATTTAGTATGCAATTTAGCGGTGATGAGTTAACATTTAAAAGGGTTTTTAACTATATTTTTGGCCTGTACCTGATAACCTTGGGTGTGGCATTTTCAATCAAATCCGGATTGGGTTCAGCACCGGTAAGTTCAATTCCTTATTCTTTAAATTTGATTTGGGCAATAGAAATAGGGGTTGCAACATTCATTTTTCATGCATTTCTAGTTTTAATTGAACTGATTCTTTTAAGACGTGACTTTAAACCAAAACATTTTCTGCAGGTATTTGTTGGGGTGCTGTTTGGTGCATTTACAAGTTTTTCAGTTTCTCTAATGGGTTTCATACCTTCTGCAGATAATTTCTTAATTGCTCTTTTGATGAGTATTTTAAGTATATTGTTTATAGCATTAGGACTGTTTTTCTATGTGCCTACAAATATCGTCCCACTTTCAGTTGAAGGGGTTACACAAGCAATTGCAATCGTATCAAACAGACCATTTTCACAAATAAAAGTATATTTTGATATTTGTGTTGTTTTATCAGCTTTAATATTGAGTTATGTATTTTTAGGAAATTTGGGAAGTGTGGGTCTTGGAACAGTTTTAGGAGCATTGTTTATAGGAACAACCGTTAAGTACATTCATAAATTGCATAGGCACATTACAGGTAATGCTGTTGACATGAAAAAAATGTAGATACTTTTTTATAGTTTAAATTAGTCTATTTTAATTATGATTAAAAGGATTTGTTCATTTGTTTTTGGTTTATTTATAATGTCACTTGGTGTGGCATTTTCAATCCTATCAACACTTGGAACAACTCCAATCAGCTCTATTTCATATTCTTTGGCTTTAATTACAAATATCAACATTGGAATAACAACATTTGTCTTTAACGCCTCATTAATAGTGATTCAATTTGTGATTTTAAGATCAAGATTTCAAAAAAAGAGATTACTTCAGTTAATCAATTGTGTATTATTTGGATACTTTACAGATTTGGCTTTGTATCTGATTTCATTTGTTCCATTTGACAATACAATTCCGTTTTATATTGCTTTTTTAGCCGTTAGTATATTTTTAACTGCTTTGGGAATTTTCATCTACATGCCGGCCAATATAGCTCCTCTTCCAGGTGAAGGTTGCGTTGAAGCAGTGGCAATCGTTACAGAGTGGAGATTTTCTACAATTAAAATTGGTTTTGATGCTGCAATGGTTATAATCTCTTTAATAATGTGTGGATTATGGTATAGCAATATATTTGGTTCTGTTTATGTGGGTACTATAATTTCAGCATTTCTGGTTGGATTTACCTTAAGACAAATCAGTAATTTGTATAGTTATCTGACAGGAAAAGAGATTAATGTTGTAAACAAACATTAATTCTCTTAAAGTAGGGATAGTGTATTGATAATTTGTCTTGCTTTTTTGCTGTTCAAGTCAGACATTTGTTTTAGCTCTCCAATCCCTTTTTTAAGTTCCATATTTCCTTTTTTAAGTTCCATATTTCCTTTTTTAAGTTCCATATTTTCTTTTTCAACTTTTTGTTTTTCTTGTTCCATTTCAAAAAGTTCGTCTGCAAATTCTTCTCTTGCAATGATTCTTATTTCATCTTCTGTTTGTTTCATATTAATCTCCTCCATTAGTTCGTTTACTTTTTCAGTATTTTGTATGTGTTTTCGTATCAGGGCTCCTAAAATGACGGTAACATCTCTTTTTAATACTTTATCATTAATTTTAGCATATTTTAATACTTTTGCCAATGATTCTGTTATGGGAGGACCGTCATCTTTTGATATGAATTTTGGAACAAAAGCAATGTCCAATGCTTCCATCTCACTTAATTCTTCTTTTTGTCTTATTTTATTAATAAGATTTTCATATTTTTCATTAAGTTCTTCTTGAGAAAGATAATAGTAATGCAATCTGATGTAAATTGAGGGGGATCTCTCATAATATTTTTTATAGTCTTTAGGATCTTTGTGACATAGTATGGCGCAATACACTTTTCCAGAATACATGAAATCTGCAAATATTGCATAATTACTTATCTTTTTTAAAGTTGCATCAATTACATCTTCACTTTCTTCTTCAAGATTAATTATCATATTTTCTTTTGTAGAATAGAATTCGTCTGCCCTTCCAGCTTCCATATTCGGAAAAACAATTTCCTGAGGATATCTGGCTTTAAACTCTCCAGGAAGTCCTAAATACTTGTGCTGACGTTTTACCTGAACTAATGTTAAATATTTCATAGTTCTATCGTTTATGTGGTATATTTTTTTGTTCTTCATTTTTTAATCTCTTCATTTTGAGATTTCTAGAAATCATTATATAAACTACATCGACGTATATTTTAGTTTGATTTTAATTATATATAAGCTTTTAAAGCTATAAAAGCAATATTTCCTTTTATTTGTAAAAATACAAGCTAAAATCAATTTTTACTTTTCTTTATAAACAATAAATTATTTAATCAATTGATGCTAAAATTAATAATAGTGAGGTTTAAACATGGAATTTGGACTTTGGGAAAAATATTACAAAGAAATTCTTGAAGATTTTGGTTTTTCACGTGAAAATGATGAAGAATCAGCAAAATTACTTGATGAAATTTTATCAACAGAAGGATGTCTTACATTAGATGAATTGGGTGAAATTGTTGGATTTTCAAATAAATTCATCATATTTGGCGCAGGACCATCTCTAAAAGAGCATATTTTGATGCTTAAAGAAGATTATGATTTAAAAAAATATGTTTTGGTTGCAGCAGACGGCGCTACAACTGCATTGGTTGAAGAGAGAATTTCACCAGACATTATTGCAACTGATTTGGATGGAAATCTTGATGATATATTAATTGCTAATTTAAGAGGAGCTAATGTGGTCATTCATGCTCATGGAGATAATATTGATAAAATTTCAAGTTTAACTCCATTTTTCACAAGCGTCCTTGGAACTACACAAGCACAGCCTGTTGGAAACCTTTACAACTTCGGTGGCTTTACAGATGGTGACCGTGCACTCTTTTTAGCAGTTGCACTTGGTGCAGAAGAAATTACCTTGGCTGGAATGGACTTTGGAGATATTGTAACTAAATATTCAAGACCAAACTTGGAAAATGATTTGGGAAAAGCCGATGAGTTTAAAAAGAAAAAATTAATGTATGCTTCAAAGTTCACTCAATGGATTAAGGACAATGAATCAGTTAGGATGATAAACTTACTGGATTAGAATAATTAAATATTAGTTTAAATATAATAGATACTATGGGAATTGAAGATATTTTAATGCATGATGAAAGTCTTTTTCAAAACATAAATGCTTTTGATCCTGATTTTATACCTCCAAATTATAATTTCAGAGATACTCAGATGGAAGCAATGGCAATATCAATAAGGCCAGCTATGAGGGGAGGCCAACCATCAAATGCAATTGTTTTAGGCTCACCAGCAACAGGAAAAACAACCGCAATCAGAAAAGTATTTGAACTTGTTGAGAAAAACACAGAAAAAGTTGTTTGTGTCTATATCAACTGTCAGATTCACACAACACGTTTTGGAATATTTTCACAAGTTTTCAAAAAGCTATTTGGACATATTCCTCCTGAAACTGGAATTCCATTTTCAAGAATTTATGATCAAATCATGCATGAGCTTCAAAAAACAAACAAATCTCTTGTCATTGCATTGGATGATATTAATTATTTATTCCAATCTAAAAATGCTAATAAGGTTGTTTATGATATATTAAGGGCTTATGAGGAATATCCTGGAGTTAGAAGTGCTATTTTTGCAATATTGTCTGATTTGGAATTTAAATATGCTTTTGATAAAAACGTAAATACTGTTTTCATTCCCCAAGAAATCAATTTCCCATTATATACATATACTGAAATCGAAAATATATTACGTGATAGGGCAAAGGCAGGATTTTTCCCAGGTGTTTTATCAGATGATATTTTAGAACAAGTTGCAATGTATACATTTGAAAATGGTGATTTAAGAACAGGAATTAACCTTTTAAAATCATGCGGTAATATTGCAGAAGCTTCTGCAAGCCGCCAAATAACTCAGGAGCACTTTGACAAAGCGGTTGATTCATTAGTGTCAATCAACATAACTGAAAAAATCAGCTCATTAAGTGATGTTGAAAAGGATTTACTAAAAATAATAATTGGATTTGATGACGTTTGCAAAGCCGGTGAACTTGCAGATGAATTTAAAGAAAAAACTGGCGCAAGCAAAGGTTCATTTTCCAGAGCTTTGGAAAAATTAGAATTTGTTAGATTAATTGATACCAAATATACAGGAAAAGGGGTTAGGGGAAACTCTAGAGAAATTATATTGCGTTTTAACCCCGATGACTATGTCATTTAATTTTCCTGTGAAATTAGTTTCTGTTAACATTAGATTAATTTGCATGGTAAGCTTGTAATCTAATGTAGAGCTAAGGGTTTGGTATTTTTAAAATCAATTAATCCACTAGATAATGTATGGATTTTGCGCCGCTACAACAGAAATAACAGATAAAAGTAATGCAGTTATTACAACAAGCATTACCATGCAAGATTGAACATCTATATTGCTGTACATAATTTCGTCTCTTATTGAAGTCTTTTTTCTTAAATCCGCTTTTAATGTGGTGTCATTATTTCTCATCATATCAATCACTATATTTAAAATTGTTAAAAGACTAATATAAACAAAGAGTGAGAGAGCATTTGTGAAGTAATATTTTTGAGGAAAAATCATGAAAAGTTTTGAATATTTTGATGTAACTGCTGATATTGGTTTTAAATCATATGGTAAAAACTTAAATGAAGCATTTGAAAATGCAGGATTAGCTATTTTTAATATTATATCTGATACTAAAGATATAACTCCTTTAAATGAAATATCATTTGATATTACCTCAGAAGATGAAGTATCTCTGCTTTATGATTATTTGGAAGAGCTGTTGTTTTATCATGAAGTTGAATTCATGCTTTTTTGCGATTTTAATGTTGAAATTGATGAAAAATTAAATTTAAAAGCAACAATTAAAGGAGAACCAATCAACTGGGACAAGCATGAGCGAAAAACTGAAATCAAGGCAATAACATTTCATAAGATGCACGTTAAAAAAACAGACATTGTAGAACTTCAGGCTATTGTTGATTTGTAAACATTAAATAATATTAAAAACAAATGCATAAACATGAAAAGAACTAGAATTGTATCAAGAAACTTTGAAATTGCAATGGGTCTTATAGGATCTGTAATAGGCATATTTTCAGGGTCATTTTTGATATTTCTTGAAAATGTTGGAAAAGCACACACTCCATTTTTAGGGTTAGTTGCTATTGTTGCATCAATTTTAGGTCTTGCTGCAACATATTATGTTAATAAAAACTCAGAAATTGCTGGTGTTGGATTTATTATTGCAACAATGTTTGTTATTGTTGGTTCTGAATATATTAATGTAATCAGTGCTGTATTTTTACTTATTGCTGGTGTATCAGCACTCTTTAGAAAATAATCTATTTTTTACAAAAACCTTATTAAAAGACTTTAATAAATATTTAAACATAATAATTTTGTGATTTTTATGACTATCAAAGATGAGATTAAAAAAGTTAGAGATAATGTTTATGAGATTCCAGGGTCTTTCAACAAGAAAATGAGAGCTTCTGGAAGATTATATATTGATGATGAAAGTTTTGAAGCACTCGAAGAAGGTGCTGTTGAGCAAATTGTCAACGTTGCATGCCTTCCAGGTGTTCAAAGATACTCCATTGGATTACCTGATATTCATTTCGGATATGGATTTCCTATTGGTGGTGTAGCGGCATTCAGCCTAAGAAACGGTATTGTTTCACCAGGGGGAGTAGGATTTGACATTAACTGTGGAGTCAGATTAATCAAATCAAACTTAACTTTGGATGATATTGAAGACCATCTGGATGAGCTTACAGACGCATTATTCAAAAACATCCCTTCTGGTGTTGGAAGTAAAGGTAAAATAAAACTTGATAAGGATGAAATCAATGATGTGCTTGATTATGGTGCTGAATGGGCTGTTAAAAACGGATATGGTTGGCAGGAAGACCTTGAAGTTTTAGAAGAAAACGGAAGAATGATTGATGCTGATTCAAGTATTGTTTCTGATAAGGCTAAAAAAAGAGGAATTCCTCAGTTAGGTTCACTTGGCTCAGGTAATCACTTTTTAGAAGTTCAAATTGTAGATGAAATCTACAATGAAGAGGTTGCAGAAGTGTTTGGTCTTAAAAAAGGAATGATAGTGGTCATGATTCATTCAGGTTCAAGAGGATGCGGACACCAAATATGTTCTGATTATTTAAGAGTAATGGATAAAGCTTATAAAAATTACAAAATTCAAATCGCTGACAGGCAATTGGCCTGTGCGCCACTTGATTCAAAAGAAGCACAAAATTATATTCAGGCAATGGCAGCTGCAGCTAATTATGCATGGGCAAACAGACAAATGATGACTCATTGGGTTCGTGAAACCTTTGAAGATGTTTTAGGAAAATCCGCAAAGGATATGGAAATGAACATTGTTTATGATGTAGCCCACAATATCGCTAAAATGGAAACTCATAAAGTTTTCAACAATGAAATTGAAGTTTTAGTTCACAGAAAAGGAGCTACCCGTGCATTCGGCCCTGGTAGAGAGGAAGTGCCTGAAAAATACCGAGAAGTTGGCCAGCCTGTATTGATTCCGGGAACAATGGGAACAGCTTCATATGTATTGCACGGTACAGAAGTTGCAATGGAAGAAACATTCGGTTCCACAGCTCATGGTGCTGGAAGAGTCTTGTCAAGGTCTAAGGCTAAAAAAGAATACGATGCTGATAAAATCACAGATGATTTAGCTTCAAAAGGTATTAAAATTAAAGCTACAAGTAAACATGTCATTGAAGAAGAAGCACCTGGTGCTTATAAAGATGTTGATTCAGTTGTAAGAGTATCCGACAGTACAGGAATTGCTAAACTTGTTGCAAAAGTTAAACCATTGTCAGTTTGTAAAGGGTAGATGAAAATGATTGGTATAATTGGTGGCAGTGGGGTATATGAGATTACCCAAAAGGCAGATGCAGTTGAAAAAAAAGTAGTTAAAACAGACTATGGGGATGTGGAAGTTTCCATTTTGGATATATTTTCAAAAAAAGTTGCTTTCATTCCACGCCATGCTTCAGGCCATTCAATCCCACCACATAAAATTAATTTCAGGGCAAATATTGATGCACTGAAAAATGTTGGGGTTACACAAATCATTGCAACTAACTCTGTTGGGTCAATGAATCTTGAAATGCCGCCGGGATCATTTGTAATTCCCGATGACTTTTTGGATTTCTCACAGGATAGAAAGAAAACTTTCTATGAAGATAAGGTAGTACATATAGATGTAACTGAACCATATTGCCCAACTTTGCGTGATATTTTGGCAAAATCAGGAGATGTAATCTTGGGAGGTACCTATGTGTGTACTGAAGGGCCAAGATTTGAAACACCTGCTGAAATCAAAATGTTTAAGATGCTTGGAGGGGATTTGGTTGGAATGACAGGACTTCCTGAAGTGACTCTTGCACGGGAACGGGAAATATGTTATAATTCCATTTGCATTGTTTCCAATTATGCATCAGGAATCTCTGAAAATGAATTAACCATCGATGAAGTATTTGAAATGGTTTCTTTAAAAGAAAAGGAACTGCTTGAATTGATTTATAATTTTATAAAAAATGTTGATGATTCAGATTGTGCATGTCATCATGCATTAGATGGAGCGGAAGTGTAGGTGATTTAAATGCGTTTGGCTGTTGTGTCATCTGATGGTGAAAATGTAGATTTACACCTTGGAAAAGGAAAATCAGTATATGTATATGATTATGAAGATGAATTGAACTTTGTTGAGATGAGATCTGTTGAAATAGCAGAAGATTCAAAGCATCAGGGAAGCAAAGTCCTAAAAGCATGTGAGGACTGTGATGTTTTAATCTCTGTTCAGTTTGGCTTTAAATCAAAAATCAAGGCAGAAAATCAAGGTATCAAATTAGTCATGGATGAAGGACCAATAGATGATGTCTTGAAACGTTACATTAATCATGTTGAATTCATGAAAAATTAGTCTTTTTAGGATTTTTTCTCCTTTCTTTTTTTTGTTTAATTACATAATGCAAGGCAATGTTTTTTTACAATGCCGTTTAATTAAAAACATGAAATCTGTTGTCATTTAGCTTTAATTAATGGCAATTTTAATCTATTAGATACATTTTTTATTCTATTGTAACCTTTTTTTAATACTTATTTTAAAGGCTCTATTTTAAATTTTAAGCTTATATATTCATTTTTCATCCATCATCCAATAATTGTCCTAAAATTTATTTTTTAATTAATCAATTAATTTTCAACTTATTTCACAAATTTTGATAATCTTTATATATGATGAATAAAATAAG
>CAZOYH010000068.1:5338-9060 GCA_964583995.1 uncultured Methanobrevibacter sp. | reverse complement strand
GAGAAAGCTTTGAAAAAATTTCCACTACTGAAATTGTTAAAAAATTAATTAAAATCTCTCCAAAAGCATTGCTTAAATTAGGTAAATTTATCTAGGTGTTGGAATTGATTCTGGTTACTGGAGGAGCGGGCTACATTGGTTCCCATACCAATAAGGCTCTAAATAAAGCAGGTTATGAAACCGTTGTAGTGGACAACTTATCTAAAGGCTATGAAAACTTCGTCAAATGGGGAAACTTTGAAAACTGTGACATTGGAAGCAGTGAGTTAAGGGAAGTTTTCGAAAAATACGACATTGACGGTGTAATCCACTTTGCAGGATTTATTTCAGTAGCCGAATCAGTTGAAATGCCTCAGATGTATCTTAAAAATAATTATAGAAATACTTTAAATCTCCTAAACATTATGAGGGAATTTGGTGTTGATAAGTTTATTTTCTCATCAACTGCTGCTGTATACGGAAATCCTGAAAAGATTCCAATCACTGAAGATACAGCTCAAAAACCAATCAACCCTTATGGACACTCCAAATGGATTGTTGAAAAGGCTTTGGAAAGAGAAGCTGAAAAAGGTGACTTCAACTATGTTGCCTTAAGATACTTTAACGCATCAGGATGTGACTTTGACGGTGAAATCGGTGAACTGCACGACCCCGAAACTCACTTAATTCCTCTAATTCTTGATGCAGCTATCGGAAAACGTGACTGCATATACATTTACGGTGATGACTATGACACTCCAGACGGAACATGTATCCGTGATTACATTCACGTTAACGATTTGGCCGATGCCCACATCAAAGCATACGAATACTTATGCGAGAAAAACGAATCCAACATCTTTAACTTGGGAAACGGCCAGGGATATTCTGTTCGTGAAGTAATCGACATGTGCAAAAAGGTCACAGGCACAGACTTTGAGGTTGTAGTTGACGAGCGCCGTGAAGGTGATCCTGCAATTTTAATTGCAGATTCATCAAAAATCCAAGAAAAACTAGGTTGGACTCCACAGTATGATCTTGAAAAGATTGTAGAGTCTGCCTGGAAATGGCATGAAAAGATAAACAGTTTTTAGGTAATGTTCATGGAAGCAGAAACTCATGAATCAAAAATAGATGTACGTATAATCGTATCCGGTTTGGATATTGCACAGCTAGTTTCAAAAGCTGTCAATAATATCCAGCTTGAAAGCGATTACAATATTGTTGTTTCATCAATAATTCCGACTGTCGAATTAAGTATAGTCAAAAAGGTGGCAAGCGGTGCCGATATCTTATTAATTGGTGGCTATGGGCATGATGAAACATATAACATTCTTTACAATGAATTGAAAACTGATTTTAACCATATCGGTTTATTTGACTATAACAATCTTATTGTTGAAGATGAATCAATAGATTTTAGACTTGCGGAAAAAGAGATTTTAAATTCAATAATTAAATCAACATTATCTTATTCTCTAAATCTAATTAATATTCATACATTAGAAAATAAACTGATGAAAGTAACTCACAATTATAATAATTTACTTGATGATTACAATCAAATAATTAAAGAACAGGAAGTCTTATCTCAGGAAAACAAGGAACTGGTTGAAGACATTGAAGAGATAAGAGCTGATTTTAATGGATTCAAATCCCGTTATGAGGATGTATATTCAAAAGAGATTCTTGAAATTTTTAACTTGGAGAATCTGTGGCAGGAAACCTTCAGACAGGAACTGATTGACGAGGAAAGAGTTGTCATTGCTACAGACAAGTTCCAACCAGATAATATCATTGTTGGTCAGGGATACATTGCAGCTGAAACTAAAACAAAGGCTGTTGAATGGTTGAATATTGTCAGAACCGCACTTATTTTTGTAGATGACAATATTGATGAGTTAAAAAAAGATTTGGGAAATAATTCTCATGATGAAGGTCCTGAAGAAGTTGATGAATACGAAATTCAAAATGCTTTTGAAAACTTCTGGGACTGAAAACAAATATTATTTTATAGTAGATTTGAGATATTTATAATTATACTATTTTAATGGGAGTTTAGACATGCAAGGAGATATGGAAGATAAGTGTGGTATTGTTGGAATTCATTGTACAGATGACTCCAAGAATGTTGCATCTTTTGTTTATTATTGTTTGTATGCTTTACAGCACAGAGGTCAGGAATCAGCAGGAATTGCTACTTTTAATCCACAAAAAGGATTGAATTACTATTGTGGTATGGGTTTGATAACAGATGTCTTTAAAGACTATGAAATCCAAAATCTTCAGGGAAACATGGCTATTGGGCATGTAAGATATTCAACCACCGGCCAGTCAAGACTTGAAAATTCACAGCCTTTCGTAACAGATTTTGATGATGGATTTATTGCAATGGCTCACAACGGAGATATTGTAAACTCAAGTGAACTAAGGGATGAACTTATCGCTGAGGGATATGAATTCAAATCTGACACTGATTCTGAAGTAATCTGTTACATGCTTAAAAAGGAGCATTATGACAATGGTAAAGATATAATTGATTCAATAGAATCAGTTTCAAAAAAACTTGTGGGGTCTTATGCATTAACCATACTTGTCAACGGTGATTTGTATGGAGTAAGAGATCCTATGGGAATCAAACCTCTTGCAGTTGCCAAAAAAGGTGATGACTTTATATTGGCTTCTGAAACCGTAGCATTTGACGTAATTAATGCAAAATATGTAAGAGACATCGTACCTGGTGAAATTGTCTTTTTTGAAAATGATGAAATCAACTCCCACATGTTAGAAAGCGCCGGCAAGTGCAAATTATCACACTGTATGTTTGAATATGTTTACTTTGCAAGACCGGACAGTACAATTGACGGAATCAACGTTTATCAGACAAGAATGAACATTGGCCGCCAATTGCATGAACTATACCCTATTGATGCTGACGTTGTTATTCCAGTGCCTGACTCATCAATTCCTGCAGCTATTGGATACTCAAGAGCTTCCGGAATCCCATATGGTGAAGGTCTAATCAAAAACAGGTATGTTGGAAGAACATTTATTATGCCAACTCAGGAAGAGCGTGAACTTGCAGTAAGGCTTAAATTAAATCCTATAAAAGAAGCAATCAAAGGCAAGAAGATTATTCTGATTGATGACAGTATTGTAAGAGGAACCACATCAAAACAGTTGCTTGACCTTGTAAAAGAATCTGAACCTGCTGAAATTCACTTTTTGGTTGGATGTCCTCCTGTAGTTGCTCCTTGTTTTTACGGTGTTGCAATGGCAACCAAAAAGGAACTTATTGCAGCCAACTATTCAATTGAAGAAATCCAAAAGCAGCTTGACATCGACACTTTAGGATACATTACCCTTGAATCCCTTGTTAAGGCTATCGGCATGCCAAAAGAGAACTTATGTATGGGTTGTCTTAACGAAGAGTATCCGACAGAACTTCCGGATGATATTGAAGCTGAAACCTATTACAAACCTTAAGATACTATGGTTGAACTGTTAGCTCCTGCCGGAAACTTCATATCTTTACGTGCCGTTTTGGAAAACGGTGCAGATGCAGTTTACTTTGGTCTTGACGATTACAATATGAGAGCCAATGCCAAAAACTTCTCACTTGATGATTTGTCTGAAGTTTCAAGGATTGCTAAAGAATATGGGGCTAAAACATATTTATGTACAAATATTATTTTAAATGAAAAGCTTGCCGGTGAGCTTGACAGTAATTTGGAGGAAATCTC
>CAZOYH010000068.1:0-5238 GCA_964583995.1 uncultured Methanobrevibacter sp. | reverse complement strand
GGACTTTATGGGAGAAGTGCAAACTGCGGGGACTGCCTGCAGCCCTGCCGCAAAAACTGGACACTGACATATGAGGAAGGAGACGATAATGTTGTTAATTTTTCAGACGTTGAGGATGAATCATTTATTATCTCCAAAAGTGAAGATGGAAGCTACAGGACAAATTTTTTCTCACCAAAAGACATGTGCATGATAGAATACATTCCAGAGCTGATGAAAAGCGGTGTTGCATCTTTTAAAATAGAGGGGCGTGCAAGAGCACCGGACTATGGTGCAATGGTTACTGGCGTATACAGACAGGCAATTGACAGTTATCTGGATAATCCTTTAGAATATGAAGTAGAGCCACAGTGGATGGAAGAGTTAAGCAGTGTATTCAACCGTGGATTTGATACAAACTTTTACTTTAACACTCCATTTGAGGCAAGTGAAGACAATCAGTCAAAATACATTAAAAAAGATATAGGGCAGGTTGTTAATTACTACAGTAAAGTTAAGGCCGCTGAAATCAGAATATGGGATGATTTAACTTTAGGTGATAGGATTATGATTCAGGGTAGGACAACTGGATCTGTAACTCACACTATTGATTCTATGCAGATTGAAGGGAAATCTGTTGATAAAGTTTCTAAAGGTTCAAATGTAGCAATAGCAATCCCAACAAAAGTAAGGGAGAATGATTTTGTTTATAAACTGGTTAAACGTAACTGATTATTTGTTTTTTTCTAATTGAAATAATTATTGTTTTCATTTCGTAAAATTGCTTTAAAAAACAAGCAAAATTATATATTATATGACGTTCATACTATTTTTATAAAATTTAGGGGGGATACTATGGGTAGAGTTGATGTTAATCCAAAGATGATGAAATGGGCTCGTGAATATGCTGGTTATAGTGGTGAGTATGAATCATTATTGCCAAAATATATCAAGTCACATTACCTCGATTGGGAAAAGGGCACTAAAAAACCTACTTGGAATCAATTAATGAAAGTTAGTAGCAAATATAAAGTTCCTACAGCTTTTTTCTTTATTGATGAACCTCCTGTTGTTGAAGATTATACAGAAAAACTAGTAAATTATAGGAAAATTGATGTTAACGTTCCTAATGTGGAATCTCCAAGTTTGTTATACAATATTCGGCAAGTTGAGTTTAAACGTGAGACTTATATGGAATTATGTGACGATACAAATAAGAAGTTAATCACATTTAAAAATTTCTTCTTTTCAAAATCTAATCAGATTGATTTTTCAAGATACATTCGATCCATTTTAGATTTTAATTTAGACAGTCAAAAAGAATTATACTCAGATTCAAATCACTATTCATTCTTAAATCATTGGAAAAACCTTTTAAATGAAAAATTAGGAATTTTAATATTTGAAAGTCAGAATGTGGATATCTTGGAAATGAGGGCATTATGTCTTTATCATGATGAAATTCCAATTATATTGCTTAATGGAAAGGATAGTATTAATGGAAGAATATTTTCACTATTCCATGAATTAACTCACTTGATTATGCATGAAAGTGCTGTTTGCGATATATATCTTGACCATGAGCTTGAAGTGTTTTGTAATGCGGTTGCTGGGGAATTTTTAGTTCCATCAAATGATTTTAAAGGGGAATTATCTGGTTTTTCAAATTATTTAGGTAATTCTTGTCTAAATAAATTAGCGAATACTTATGGTGTTAGCAAATATGTGATTTTAAGACGTTTATTGGATTTAGGAAAAATTGAGCAAAAGGATTATGACATTAAGGTTAATGAATTCATGAATAATTCGGTTAAATACCATTCACATGGGGGAAATTACTTAAATAATCAAATTAAGTATAATGGTAAACAGTATTTGGAAGTATTATTAAATGCTTATGATTTGGGTGTTATTAGTGAATTTGAATTCTCACAGATTGCGAATATTAAGCAGAAATTCATTCCTGAACTGGAAACAAAAATATTTGGGGAGGAATAATCCATGGAAAAGTATGTTATAGATACCTCTTCATTGATATTCATGACTCAAATGCATCCTCCTGAAATATTTAAAACATTGTGGGAAACAATTTTTAAGTTATTTGAAAGTGGAATTCTATTTTCTATTGAAAATGTCTACTGGGAGTTAAAGGATTCTCAAAAATACTGGGCAAACTTTCGCAAATATTTCAGAGTTCCTACTCAAGAGGAATTGCAGTTCACACAACAAATAATACAAGATAATCGTTTTAAAATGTTTACTCAATATGGCTTAAAAAACGATAGTGCTGGATTATGGGCTGACCCTCATTTAATATCCTGTGCATTAGCCAATCCTAATGTTTCAGTTATTACTGAAGAAAATTCTAATAGGCACAAAGAAAGAAAAATTTCTTATGTATGTGATGAGTTAAATATTAATTACATGAATTTTATAGAATTTTTAAAATTGCAAAATATTGTTTTCTAAATCCTAAAGTATAATTTTAATGTAATTCATATTATATTGTAGATATAATTTTTTGGTGTATTGATGATTAAAAAAATAGCTATTTACGGAAAAGGCGGAATAGGAAAGAGTACTACAGTAGCCAATCTGTCAGCTGTGTGGGGTAGCGATGACTTGAACTGCCTGGTTATTGGATGTGATCCGAAGGCAGACACTACACGTACTTTATATGGCAAAAGAATCCCTACTGTTGTCCATACATTAAAGGATAACCGAAAGCCTCAAAGGGAAGATTTGGTCTTTAAGGGTTTTAAGGATATTTTATGTGTTGAAAGTGGAGGGCCGGAACCTGGTGTTGGCTGTGCTGGACGTGGTGTTATTGTGGCTATGAAACGCCTTGAGAATTTAGGTATTTTTGATGATGACTTGGATGTTGTTATTTATGATGTTTTAGGGGATGTTGTCTGTGGAGGATTTTCTGTGCCTTTGCGTGAAAAATATGCTGATGAGGTACTGATTGTAACTTCCGGTGAATATATGTCACTTTATGCAGCAAACAATATTGTTCGAGGTGTTAAAAAGCTTAAGGGTAACTTAAGTGGCATCATTTGTAACTGCAGAAATGTCGATAATGAGGAGCAAATTGTTGAAGACTTTGCCAAAAAGATAGGTACACATGTTATTGGTACTATCCACAGAAGCAATTTAATTCAGGATGCTGAATTAGATGCAAAAACCGTTGTAGAAAAATACCCTGAAAGTGCTGAAGCACAAGAATACAGAGACCTTGCTTCAAGTATTATGGCCAATGAAAATATAGCAAATCTTGAACCTATGGAAGATGAGGAATTCGAGGAATTTTTCAAATCATACCTATAGATAAAATGTACTACTCAACCGATTATTCCTCACCACTTGGGAAAATGCTAATTGTAAGTGATGGTGAAGCTATCTGCGGGCTCTGGTTTTACGGCCAGAAATATTTTAAATCAACAATTGATGAAAGTATGGTTGAAAAGCCGGATTTGACTATTTTTAAAAAAGCCACTAAATGGCTGGATGACTATTTTAATGGTTTAAATCCTGAAATTGATTTTAAATTAAATCCTCAGGGCAGTGAATTTAGAAAAAATGTGTGGAAAATACTAACTGAAATTCCATATGGTAAGACAGTGACTTATGGTGAGATTGCATCTCTATTATCCCCTACAATGTCTGCCCAGGCAGTTGGAGGAGCAGTAGGTCACAATCCGATTTCTATTTTAATTCCTTGCCACAGAGTTTTAGGAGCAAACGGTAAATTAACAGGCTATGCAGGCGGAATAGAAAGAAAAATCAAATTACTAGAATTGGAAAGATAAATCATGGATTTGGCGTTTAACATCATCATAGGAAATATAATATCATTAATCGCAGGCATATTCATCATCCTGAGCATGTGGGTTAATGATGAAAAGGAGGCTTACAAATACCAGTTCTGGAATGCATTTATACTAATAATTTCTTCTGTGTTTTTCTTATCCTGGACTGGAGTAACCACCATGGCCATTGCAGCCAGCCGCAACGCAATGGTTTACAAGGACAAATTCACATTTAACTGGATGATATTTTTCATTGTAATTTCAATAGTTTTGGGGCTGTTGGTAAATACCATGGGCTTTGTAGGTATATTGCCTATAATAGCTATTGTACAGATTACACTGTGCAACTATTACCTGAAGTCTATAAAACCTATAAAAATCAGTTTCATTTTAAACAGTGCAATTTATATAGTTTACTTTTTGGCGATATTTGACATTTCATCTGCTGCAATTGAAAGTTTCACAGCTCTAATCGGTGTGGTTGCTTTGGTAAAACTAATAAAAAATAAAGGTTGAGTATTTTGGTTAATACTCAAAAGTGTATGATTCTTCAATTTCAAACATGTTTCTGATTTCAGCTGTAGCATTTTCAAGATAGAAGATTCCCATCTCCCAGCCGTTAGCCTTATATGCTTCAGCAATATCAGGCATTAACTCAAATGCTTTTTCAACGATTTTTTCGTTTTTGTCAAGATTTGCCTGACCGTAGTATCTGAGGATGTGTTCTCCGTCCCATGCTGAAATTTCAACATTCGGATTTGCTTGCATCTGTTTATAAACCTCTTTAAAGGTTCCAACTCCAAAGTATATTTTGTCTCCGTCAAGCAGGTGGAAACCTAAAGGTCTGTTTTTCGGTTTGTCGCCGTCAACGGTTGCAAGATAGAATACTCCTGCTTTTGTAATTAAATCATTTACTTTTTCTATATCGGACATTAAATCATCTCCTTAATATTTAATTGGCTTTTCATAATATTTAAGATTATTAACAAACATAGTATATTCAATGAACAGTCAAGATGAGAAAATATTTACAAAGGAATTTTTCCTGGTTTTTGGTGCACTGATTTTTTCAGCCCTTGTAATGTATGCATTGATGTCAACTGTAACTGAATATGCAACATCCCTAGGCTCAACTGCTACCATTGCAGGACTTGTATCTGGAATGTATATATTTGGAGGATTATGCTCCAGGATGTATTCTGGAAATGCCCTTGAGCGCATCGGCTGGAAAAAAACAGCATACATATTCATGAGCATTCATTTTCTATCTTGCCTTTTGTATTTTGTTGTAAATGATGTAACGCTGCTTATAATTGTAAGGTTCATTCATGGAATCGGTTTTGGAGCAACTGCAAATGCAATAGTCACAATAGCTTCAGCAGTGCTTCCCAAAAAACGCTTTGGAGAGGCATTCGGATACCTTATGCTTGCAACCACACTTGCTGTAGGT
>CAZOYH010000067.1:0-9068 GCA_964583995.1 uncultured Methanobrevibacter sp. | reverse complement strand
TGTAAAGGATGTCATCTTTGCTTATTCATGTGTTATAAGAATGTATATGCAATATCTCCTGAAATTAACAAAAAAGGTGTGCAATTACCTTTTGTCAAGTTTGAAGAGAGATGTACAAAATGCGGTACTTGTGAGGTTGCATGTCCTGACCAAGCAATTACTGTTGATTTACCGGAAAACTGGTGGATGAAAGATGGCAATGAGATTAACTTTAATCCTAATTTCACAAAAGGGGAAAAGTAGGTGTTAAAATGGTTGAAGAAATGTTTATTCAAGGAAACGAAGCATGTGCTAAAGGAGCTATAGCTGCAGGTTGCAGATTTTTTGCAGGTTATCCTATTACTCCATCTACTGAAATAGCTGAAACTTTAGCTCGTGAAATGCCAAAGGCAGGTGGTTCTTTTGTTCAAATGGAAGATGAAATTGCTTCTATGGGTGCAATCATTGGTGCATCTTGGGGAGGAACTAAATCAATGACTGCAACATCAGGTCCTGGTTTGTCTTTAATGCAAGAAAATATTGGTTATGCTTTTTTAACTGAAACCCCTCTTGTTATCGCGGATGTTCAAAGAGGTTCCCCTTCAACTGCACAACCAACAATGGGTGCTCAAGGTGATATGATGCAGGCCCGTTGGGGTTCCCATGGGGATTATGAACCTATTGCCTTATCTCCTGCAAGTGTTGAAGAATTCTTTTATTTCACAATTAGGGCATTTAATTTAGCCGAAGAATACAGAGTTCCAGTATTTTTAATGGCTGATGAAACTATGGGACACATGAGAGAAAAAATGGTTATTGATGAAGATAAAATCAATATTGTCCCTAGAAAAAGACCGGAATTAACAGAGGATTATTTGCCATTTAAACATGTAGAAAATGGAACAACTCCTATGCCTGCATTTGGGGATGGATTCAATGTACATATCACTGGTTTAACTCATGATGAAAGAGGTTATCCAGATACCAATAATCCTGAAACTCACAGTAAGTTAGTCAGCAGGTTATGTAATAAAATTTTAAACAACAGAGATAAAATATCTTCTGTATTCACCCAATTCTGTGATGATGCTGATACTGTTGTTATTTCATATGGATCTCCTATTAGGGCTGTTATCGAAGCAGTTCTTAAAATAAGAAAAGAAGGTAAAAAAGTAGGTTACATTAAAATTGATACTCCATGGCCGTTCCCTAATGAACAAGTCCTTGAATTAACTGAAGGTGCTAAAAATGTCATTGTCGTGGAAATGAATTTAGGTCAAATGTATTATGAAGTTGACCGTTTATTAAAACTTCAGACCAATGTTCACTTAATGGGTAAAATTGGAGGGTTATTGCCTACTCCTGATGAAATTATTTCTAAAATTAATGAAGTGGAGGGAAAATAATGGCTGAAGAAAAAACTAATAGGTTCCTGCCATATTTAAGAGAAGATAGATTACCTCATATATTCTGTCCAGGTTGTGGAAATGGAGCTGTTATGAATGCTTTTTTAGCAGCTATGGAAAAAGCAGAAATGGATTTTGATAATATCGCATTGGTTTCTGGAATTGGATGTTCTTCAAGAATTCCAGGTTATGTGAAATGTGATTCTCTCCATACTACTCATGGTCGTGCATTAAGCTTTGCAACCGGTTTGAAAATAGCTAATAAAGATTTGGATGTTATTGTATTTAGTGGAGATGGTGATGGAGCTTCTATTGGAGGTAACCATTTAATACATGCTGCTAGAAGAAACCTTAATCTTACTATGATTTGTGTTAATAATAATATTTATGGAATGACTGGTGGTCAGGTTAGTCCTACTTCTCCAAAAGGTATTGTTGCAACCACTGCACCATACGGAAATTATGATTCTCCGTTTAAATTAGCCGAACTTGTTGCAGGGGCTGGTGCAAGTTACTCTGCAAGATGGACAACAGTAGAAATGGAAAATTTAGTTTTATCAATTAAAGATGCATTAAAAAACCCCGGATTTTCATTTGTTGAAGTTGTTACATTATGCCCTACTTATTTCGGTCGTAAAAATAAACTTAAAACCCCTACTGCTATGGCTGCAGTAATGAAAGCAAATACAATACATAAAGCAGCAGCTGATAGAATGACTGAAAAAGAGTTAAAAGATAAAATTGTTGTTGGAGAATTTGCCAATAAACAAAGAGATGAACTAAGTGAAGTACTTGATAAATTCAGTATCGATAATTTCGGTAAGAAAACTCTTATCAATTCAGCATATGAAACAGATTTTTAGGTGAGGAATATGAGAACAGAAATTAGAATTTGTGGATTTGGTGGTCAAGGAATCATTCTTGCAGGAATTATCCTAGGTAAGGCTGCAAGTTTATTTGATGAAAATGAAGCTGTTCAAACTCAATCTTATGGTCCGGAAGCTCGTGGAGGTGCTTCCAAATGTGAAGTTGTTATTGATAATAAATTAATCGAATATCCTAAAGTTCAAAATCCGGATATTTTAGTTGCGATGTCTAATGAAGCATTGTTAAAATACATCGTTGATTTAAAAGATGAAGGAACTTTAATTGTTGATACAAGTACAACTGATCTTGAAGATGTTAAAGAGTTTGTTGAAGAACATAATATTAAAGTTTACGAAGCTCCTGCTACAAAAACTGCAATGGAAGATATTGGACTTAAAATTGTAGCAAATATTGTTAAGGTTGGAGCAATTACAAAGATAACATAAGTGATATCCAAAGAAGCAGCTATAAAAGCTATTGAAGATAGTGTTCCAAAAGGAACTGAGGAGAAAAATATTGCTGCTTTTGAAGCAGGATATGCTTTAGCAGAATAGGTGTTATAATGAGATTTTTTGAAAGTGTAGCAAAACAAGTTTTTAATAAAGAAGGTATTCCAATTTTAGAGGGGCATGTAGCGTATTCTCCAGAAGAAGCAATGACAATTTCTTCAGAGATGGATGTTCCTGTTGTTGTTAAGGCACAAGTTTTAACTGGTGGTAGGGGCAAAGCTGGAGGTGTTAAATTTGCAGACAACCCTGGTGAAGCCTTAAAAGTAGCTGATGAAATTTTAGGCATGGAAATTAAAGGTGAAAGAGTAAAACACCTTTTAATAGAAGAAAAAGCTGAAATCCTAAACGAATTCTTTGTAACAGTGTCTGTGGATAGGGGAGCAAGAAGACCAGTTATTTTAGCAAGTAAAGAAGGTGGAGTTGAAATAGAAAACTTGGCTAAAACAAACCCCGAAAAAATTATTAAATATTATCCAAATCCTTTACTTGAATTCTTACCATATGAGGCACGTGAAGTTGCACGTAAAATGGGTGTTCCGTCCGAGTTAATCTCACCGATGGGAGACATGATTTGGAAATTATACAATGTATTTACAAAATATGATGCTGATACAGCTGAAATCAATCCATTAGTTTTAACTCCTGATGGATTAATTGCTGCAGATGCTAAATTGGTTGTTGAAAACGATTCATTGTTCAGACACCAAGATTTAGTTGAAAGAATGCACTATAAGAAAAAAGCGGTGGACTTCGTACAATTGGATGGGGACATTGCTGTAATCGGTAATGGTGCAGGTTTAACTTTAACTGCTATGGACATGATTAAGCTTAATGGTGGAGAACCCGCAACATTTCTAGATATTGGTGGTGGAGCTTCAGAACAAATTATCCATCAAGCTTTAAGCATAGTTTTAAACTATGATCCAGTTAAAGTAGTATTTTTAAATGTTTTAGGTGGTATTACTAAAGCAGATGATGTTGCTCGTGGTGTAATAAAAGCCTTAGAACAAGTCGGACGCAAAGTACATATTGTTATCAGATTGACTGGAACCAATGAAAAAGAAGGTCAAAGACTTTTGGAAGAAGCTGGTATTCCATATGAAATTTCAATGGAAAAAGCAGCACGTAAAGCAGTTGAACTTTGCGAAGAACTGAAAGCTGAAGGGAAATAAATGAAATTTTTTGCCATTAATGGTTCTCCGAGAAAAAACTGCAATACTGCTCAACTTTTGGATAAATCTCTTGAGGGAGTTAAATCTGTCTTTCCAGAGGCTACAGCTGAAAGGATAGATTTATATGATTTTCCCTTTCACGGATGTATGAGTTGTTTTGCATGTAAAAGAGTAAATGGGAAACATTATGGTGAATGTGCACAAAAAGATGATTTAAAACCTATTCTAAAAGAAATTGTTCAATCTGATGGTGTAATTTTAGGTTCTCCAATATATTTCAGTGATGTAACTGGGAATATGAGAAGCTTTCAGGAAAGATTCATGTTCCCTTTAATGGCTTACAGCAAAACTGAAACAGTGGAACACAAAAGAATGCCAATAGCTTGTATTTATACTATGAATGCATCTGAAGAAAGTTCCCGCCAAATTGGTTATCATGACCTTCATGACCACTTTGAGATGGGGTTAAGTATGGTGTTTACTAAACCAGAGCATCTGTATGTCTATGAAACCTATCAATTTAAAGACTATTCTAAATATGTTTCAGATGCATTTGACGAAAAAGAAAGAAAACAAATTCGTAAAACTCGTTTTCCAAAAGATTTGGAATCCGCATTCGAGTTAGGCAAAAAAATAGCTATTCAAGCAAAACAACACGACTGATTTCAGATTCATTTACCAATTCTTTACCGCACTCATCACCTATCTTTTTTGCAAATTCCTTAACCTCATCAAATGTTGGCATGTTGTCTAATGTTAAGCGTTCACGTGATGAGCCAACACACATATATGCTTTTACTTCTACAAAATCAGGGTCTGCTTTTTTTATTAATTTGCCATAATCTTCTGGGTTTTGCATATTTCTTCCCTTAACGCAAGTATTTCTTATACATGTGCGTGAGTTGAAACTAGCTAATGTTTCCAGTGATTCATTTAAATTGTTCCAAGCATCATTTATTCTGGGTCGGCATACTTCATTAAATATTTTCTCTGAAGGTGCATCCAATGAAAGGTATAGTTGGTAAGGGTCGTTTTCTAGATTTTTGAGTCTGTCAACACATTGGCCGTTGCTCACTACAAAAGTTGTAAAATCACGACGGTTAAACTCGCCGATTAACTCATCAATTTTAGGATAAAGAGTTGGTTCTCCAGCCAGTGAAATTGCGGCATTAGTGGGATTTTTAATTTCTTCTAATTTTTTCTTGTTTGCTTTGTCATTTCCATAAAAACCACATAACAGATTATTTTGAGCTTCAATAGCACCGTCAACAATTGTTTTTGGGTCATCATAATCTTGATCTTCCCAGCTGGTTTGGGTATATGTCAAATCTCTCCAGCAGAATTCGCATTCTTGTTGGCAATTCGGAACTGAAGGAGACATCTGAAGACACCTGTGGGATTCAATTCCATAAAATTTTTCTTTATAGCAGACTCCCTTATCCACAATGCTTTGTCTTGTCCAGTGGCATGTTTTAACAGCAGCATGACCATATTTTCCAACAAAACGGTATCCGCTTTTTTCTAGTTTTTCGATTTGGGTTTTATTAAATGACATAAAATCAAATTAAATGTTTAGTTTTGATAGTATATACATTTTTACAAGCAAAAGTAAATATTGATTTAATTGAACAAAATTGTAATATATTCGTTAAAAGTATTTATATGTTTAATTATAATATTATTTTATTATGAGATTATGGAGTAAAGAACAAGAAAAATTATTTTTCGTTAACTCGAAAAATTTTGCATCCCATCAACAGTTATTCTATAAAACTGATGATGGAAGGTATTTGGCATATTGGCCTAAAAGATATAAGGGTAAAAAGTCAACGCTTCAGGCTAGAAACTCTCTAATTGGAAACTACACTGAAAAATGGGTCTGTGATTTATTTAAATCATTAATTGAAAGAGAAGATCTTTTCATTGTTCAGCAGGCAAGGATTCCATCTGTTGGGATTACCTCAAAATCCCCTGCAGATATAGTGGTTGCAACAGAAGATAAAAAAATTTTAAAAGCTTCACAAGTAAAACTAATATGTGAAGTTAAAATGTCTCTGGTGTGGAATTGGGAATACGATCCTACTTTAAAAAGAGTTACTGAAGTTGGTGATTATAAAACCCATCAGGGAAAACCAAGTTTCACACGTTCAGATTCTATCTTAAAAGCTATTGGTAAATGTATTGATATTAGAGTGTCAAACTATGAATCTGCTAAAATTCCAATTGTAGTTTTAGGTAATGCACCATTATCAAATGGATTTTGCAAAAAAGCAGATTATCTAAAACATGCTGGAATTATTCAGGGTTTCTGGTCATTAAATCCATTTCCTTTAAATCATGGAAACACTCGAAAAACCACCTCAGAAGGTGGGTTTATTAGGTTTGACAATACTGATGAGTTAAAAATTCATTTAAATAAATTATTTGCCCAAAATTTAAATTTCTTTTCAGGAATGGAATCTCCAAAAAAATTAGGGGAGATAATTGAAATAGCCAATAGAGAAACCACTTATGAAGAAAAGGGATTAAAATTTTTAAATCTCTTAAAGAGGTCTTAAATTGACAAGAAAAACCCAAACAACAACATTCGGTTCTGTAGTGCGTGAATCTCACAATTCAAAAAAGTTTTATAGCTCAAAATTATACCAAAATTTTAAAATTCCAAAAAAAATTGAATTTAGAGAAAATAAAATCAATAAATCAGATTTAAACAAACTATATTGTAAATCTAGTGAGAATATGGATGAAATTCCAGATGAGAGTGTTCATTTAATGATTACCTCACCGCCCTATAATGTGGGTAAAGAATATGATGATGATTTAACATTGGATGAGTATCTTGAGTTGCTAACAGCAGTTTTCTCCCAAACATATAAAAAATTAGTGACTGGTGGAAGGGCTTGCATTAACATAGCAAACATTGGAAGAAAACCGTATATTCCACTTCATGCAATGGTAATTGAAATAATGTTGGATTTGGGATTTCTAATGCGTGGAGAAATAATTTGGGATAAATCAGCCAGCGGTGGAGGATCTTGTGCTTGGGGAAGTTGGATGTCTGCATCAAATCCAGTATTAAGGGATTATCATGAATATATACTGGTTTTTTCGAAAGATTCATACTCAAAAAATAAAAAACAGGAAAAAAGAGATACAATTGACCATGATGATTTTATCAATTGGACAAAAAGTATTTGGACATTTTCAGCTGTAAATGCTAAAAAAATTGGTCATCCTGCCCCATTTCCAATTGAATTACCTCACAGACTCATTAATCTCTACAGTTACGAAGGGGATGTTGTATTGGATCCATTTTGCGGTAGCGGTACAACTTGTATTGCAGCTATTCAGAATAATAGAAATTACATAGGATATGACATTAAAAAGGAATATATTGATTTAGCCAAAAAAAGAATTTCTAATCAAAAATCTATTAAATAATGTCATACAAATATTATAATTAGAAAAGATAATGTGGGATTAACATGGATACACCAATTGTGATATTGAATTATAAGACCTATTTGGAATCAAGTGGTATAAAAGCTTTAGAACTTGCACACGACTTGGAAAGTGCTGCAAATGAGTCTGGAATCACTATGGTTGCTGCACCTCAAGCAGCAGATATTTACAGGATAAGTGAGGAAGCTTCACTTCCTATTTTTGCTCAACATATAGATCCAATTGCTCCTGGAGGACATACTGGATCTAATTTGATTAGTACTTTAGTTGAAGCAGGAATTACTGGATCTTTAATTAACCATTCTGAAAATAGGATGAAATTAGCTGACATCGATGAGGTAATAAAATTATGCAGACAATATGAAATTGAATCATGTGTCTGCACTAACAATATTGACACTTCAAAAGCAGTGGCAGCACTAGCTCCTGATGCAGTTGCTGTTGAACCACCTGAACTCATTGGTACTGGAATTCCAGTATCTCAAGCACAACCTGAAGTTGTAGAAGATACTGTAAAAGAAGTAAAATCCATTAATAAAAATATTAAAGTTTTATGTGGTGCTGGAATCACCACAGGTGATGACATGAAAGCAGCTATGGATTTAGGAGCTGATGGAGTATTATTGGCATCAGGCATTATCAAAGCTGAAAGTCCAAAAGATGCATTACTTGATTTAGTAAGTAAATTATAGAGTGAGAGAGATGTCAGGAGAATTTAATACAATTGATGATTTTGATGTTGAAAACAAAACAGTTCTTGTTAGAGTGGATATTAACTCACCAGTTGACCCTGGTGATGGAATAATTTTAGATGATACAAGGCTAAGATTACACTCCCAAACTATTAAAGAACTATCAAAAAAAGGAGCTAAAGTTGTGCTTCTTGCTCATCAAAGTCGTCCGGGTAAAAAAGATTTCACAACATTGTCCCAGCATGCCGAAGCATTATCTGATCTTTTAAATTTAAGAGTAAAATATGTGGACTCTTTATTTTCAAACTCTGCAAAAGAAGCTATTAAAGACTTAAAACCTCATGAAATTCTTTTACTTGAAAATGTCAGATTTTTTTCAGAAGAAACACTTTCAAGAACTCCCCAAGAACAGTCAAAAACATTACTTGTAAGACAATTATCTCCGTTAATTGACTATTATGTAAATGATGCATTTGCTGCAGCACATCGTTCGCAAGCATCCTTAGTTGGTTTTACAGTAAACACTCCGTCTGCAGCAGGTAGAGTAATGGAAAAAGAATTAACTGTTATTCAAGATGCATTGGATAATGTGGAACATCCTTGTGTATTCCTGCTTGGTGGAATGAAACCTGATGATTCAATTGATGTTATGGAAAATGTGTTAAGTAATGGAACTGCAGACTCAATTTTAACAACAGGTATTGTTGGAAACATTGTTTTATGGGCATCTGGAGTGGATATTGGTGAAATGAATCGTGAATTCATCGCCAGTAGAGGTTATGAAAGCATGGTTGAAAAATCAAAAGAATTAATTGAAAGGTTTGGAGATAAGGTAAAATATCCTATTGATGTTGCTTGTGAAATTGATGGTGAGCGTGTGGATATTGATAATACTGAAATTCCAAATGAGCCTATATTTGACATAGGTGTAAAGACCATTGCTTTTTATGCAAAAGAAATAAGGGATGCAAAAAACATTTT
>CAZOYH010000066.1:0-9224 GCA_964583995.1 uncultured Methanobrevibacter sp. | reverse complement strand
ATTATGAATTAAAACAAACTCGTAGTGCTGATGAAGCACCTACACGTTTCTTTACATGTACTGAATGTAAACATAGCTGGAGAGAATATAGCTGAGGGTTCTTATGAAAGATTCTAAAGAAAAAGAGCATAGAATTTCTAATCTTAAAGATATGATTCATAACATTAAAGAGGATAATGTAGAAGAATTCTCAAGTTATGATGATATCGAAGAAGATAGTGAGTTAATTGACTATCTAAATGAAGATTCCCAAAACCTAGAGGGATTAGAAATTGATGATGAGTTTATTTACCGCCCAGGAGATGACTCAGCACATGCTATAAATTTAGAAGAAACTAAGATTGATAAAAATTTTATTATTAACGCTCCTAGCGAAAGCGAAATTGAAAAAACAGAAATTTTGGAACTTGAAGAAAATCCTGAAGATGTAATGGGTGATATCAGTGAAAATTTCGACACTATTGTAAATGCAAAAATTGGGAAAACACCTATTTTAGCTATTGCAAGTACAATTATAGGAATCATTTTAATAATTATTTCAGCATTTATTTTCCAATCACGTAGCGATAGAGTAATAGACCATGTTGTTTCAGGTGAAACAAACTTCATTTTTGTTATTGTTTTAGCATTCGGATTAGTGTTTTTAGCTTACGGAATAATTAAAATATTTAATATTGACCTGCCATTTAAGGGAATAACAGATAGTATTGACTCTATTGATAATGATGATGAAGAAAAAAGCACCACAAATGAAAAAACTGAACCTGAACCGCAAATTATTCCTAATAGTGAAATCCCATTAGACAAAGAATCCTATAAAATAGGAGAATTTGATATTGGCGATTTAAAAGAAAAACTTAAAAAACCTACTGCTTCTAAAAAAACTAAAAATACTGAAGAAAACATCGAAGATTTACCTCCGGCTAAAGAAAAAGAATTAACAGCCGAAGAAATCGAATATGAACAAGTTCAACTCGATAATGAATCTATTGATGATATTTTTGCAGAAGTGGAAGATATTGAAGATATACCAATAATTTCTATTGATTCTGAAGAAAAAAAGAATGAATAGAAATAAATTTATTTTTTGGGCCTGTAGTCTAGTCAGGAATGACGTAGGACTTCGGATCCTAAGGTCGAGGGTTCAAATCCCTCCAGGTCCGCTTATTTTTTAACCCTAACAACAGCTTCTTTAAAGAAATCAGGAATTAAAGATCTATACATTGGACTTTTAAATAGCATATTAATATCACTGTCAATAATGTAAGTATAACATGAATCGTCTTCTGCTCTCATTCCACGACCATATGCCTGCATTAAAGTCATGACAGTTTTATATGCATACCATTTCTTATCTCTTTTCATTCTCATGTTTACCTGCTTATCTCCAAGATAAGGGAACGGTATTTTATAGATGATTTGGAATCTGCACTTGTCATAAGGCAAATCAACACCTTCACTCATGGAAGGTGAAACTAATACTAATGGATTTTCATCTTTTTCAAAGAAATCCAATATTTGTTCCCTGTTTTTAGGAGTGTGGGTAATTAGTCTTGAGTTATATAAGTTATTAGTAATGTACTGTTGGCATTTATAACTGTGAGTATGAATTAAACCTTTATCACCCTCATGTTCCTTTAAAATTTCTTGTAATATAGGAATAGTTTTTGGGGCGGTATTTTTGATTCTATTAGCTGACATTTTACCTGCCAAATTAAGGATTATTGGTCTTTTTTCTTTTGTAAATGGACTGTCGACTTTAATATGATAAACCTCATTTGGATTTAATCCTAACCATTTTGAAAACATCTTATGAGAAAGGATTGTTGCGCTCATGAATATTACAACATCCCCGTATTTTAAAAGATTATTTTTGGCATAACGGTGAACTCTTAATGGCTTAAATGTGACTCCAGTTTCCTCTGTATCAATAACCCAATTTTTAGGTTCGCTTTCAAGGTTATTTTTAAGAGTTTTAAGTCTTGAAATGGTTGATTTGATTCTATCCGCCTTATTTTTACTGATATCTTTCAAATCAATGTCTTCATAAGATTCTCTGATAGCATCAATCTCCATCTTCCAGTCTTCAATTTCACCGTCCTTTAATGTTTCTGGAGATATTGCCTTACTTATGTCCTTTTCAAGGCGCCTATTATATAAGCTTACTTCCATCGTAGCCATTAACTTGTTTTCAATATTATGTGCTTCGTCCAATATCAGCAATGATCTTGTTCCAAAATGTTTAACATAGTTTAGCTCAGCAATAGCATAATCATAGTTCATTAATGTGATTGGTGAATTTACTGCATTTGCCTTTTGATTCCAGTAATGACAATGGCTATTTGACTGATAAAATACAGTGCCCCCAAATGAATCCTCAAAAGCCAATTCGGCATCTAAAGTTGGATTTTTAGCAACCCCATAGGGACAGAAGAACTTAGAGGAAGTAGGTGTTGTTTTGCATGCTCCCATATCACAAGTGGACTCCAGATTATCATTTAAACAAGCGAAATTTCCCCTACCTTTAACAAGTGGAAATTCAAATTCATCAGAGTATTGTGATTGCAATTGCTTTGTCATTGTCAAAATATATGCTGATTCATACATTTTAGCAAGTGTTGTTGCAATTGCAGATTTACCTGTCCCTGTTCCGGCTTCAAGAATTATGTATTTGTATCCTTTCCGTATTGCATCATTTATATCCTGAATAATTTCTAACTGGCCAATTCTCGGCTCTGAAAATGGAAAGTTTTCAATTATCTCATCATCTATACTGGGATATCTTTCTTTAAGATAAGCTGCTGTTCCCTCATCGAGTTTATGGTCATCAACAGAGTAAACATCAGGTATCTCATCATCCAAAATAGAAGAACTTCTAGGCTTAGAAAAACTAAATAAATTAGTTGGACCTTTACTTTTCTTTTTAGGATACTTTCCACATGTACAATTACTTTTAAGCATTCCACAATTTGAACAAAACATTGAATTTGACATTAAAAATATATTAGGTAAATGAACTATAAATAAATTATAGAAAGAGCATTTGTGAAATAATATTTAAAAGTGATTATATGGCTAAAAAAGGAAAATTGATTGGAATCGGTGTAGGACCTGGAGATACTGAATTATTAACTCTTAAAGCTGCTAGAATCTTAGAAACTGTCCCAGTGATTTTTTCACCAAAATCTTCAAAAGAAAAAGAAAGTATTGCATTGTCAATTGTCAAACCTATTATAGAAAAAAGAAAAGATTTCAAAAGATTAATGCTTGTTGAACCAATATTTCCAATGATAGAAGATAAAAAAGAGCTTGAAAAGGTTTGGAGCAGTGCAGCAGAAATGATTGCACAATATCTCGACAGTGGTCGTGATGTTGCATTCATTACATTAGGAGATAGCTCCATATTCAGTACTTACTCTTACGTGCAGAAAAAATTAATCTGTAGGTATGAAATTGAAACTGTTCCAGGAATTACTTCATTTACAGCCTGTGCAGCCGCAAAAAATGAAGCTTTAGTGGAACAGAATGATATTTTAACAATTGTACCTAAAATTGACGATAGATTAGAGCATGTTCTTGAATGCAGTGATTCAATTGTACTTATGAAAGCGTCAAGAAACACTGCTAAGTTAGAATCAAAAATAGAAAGGAAATATAAACCTAAAGAAATTTATTCCGTGCAAAACTGTACTCGTGAAAACGAAAAAATTATTGAAGGCTTTTCCAATGAAAAACCTTATCTTACAACTACAATAATTAAGCTTGGAGATGATTAATACTGTTTAATGTGTAGAGGTTCTACCTCAAATACACATTTTTCATCACCCATTGTATAACATTGAGTTTCAATTACACTAACAGGCAGATTAAAAAATTCTGTAAATAAGCCTTCAAATATCCCAGTATCTAAAAAACAGGCAGGTTTGCCTGTTCTTGGAAGCAGTTCGCATTCAAAGCAATCATAGGTTGTGATTTTAATGTTTTGACCAACATCAAATGTTAGTCTTCCAAGGCCTTTATTTTGCCAGAAATCTGCAATATTTTGCATGAAAATATCTAAATCATCATCATAAAGTTTATTAAAAATAGATTTGCCTATACTATTGCCGGTTGATTGTAGAATAGGATCTATATTCACCCCTTCCTGAATAAGCATCGCTTTAAGTGCGTGGAACAATAATGTTGAAAATTCAGCATCCACATCGACAATATTTTTAACAAGATAATCTGATTGCGTTTCTTCAATTTCCTTTGGCTCGCTAACATTTACTGAACCAATATATTTAGAGTTTAAATAGAATATTTTTTTCCTGTTATCTGCAGGATGAACCCTATACGAGATAATACCGTTTTCCCTTAGGTTTTTTAAGTGGACGGATACTGTTGATTTTGATTTTCCTGTATTACTAACAATTTCGTCAAACTCCATTTCACTATCCCTTAACATTTCAAGAATGGTGAGTTTGACGGGACTTTTTATAACGTTGACACCAAAATTTTCTTGATTATTTGAAAAAATTTGAACTGGTTTTTGATTGCTCATATTAATATCCCCTTATATATAATAATTGAATTTGATTGCTTAATAAATGTATCTGAAAAGCAAAAATTAAACAGATACCTAAAAAATAATAAATTTTTTTAAACAATTTTTAAAAATAAAAAAGAAAAAAATACGAACTGTTCGCTTTGAGACATATAAAATAGTTCGTATATTTAAAGATTTAACTCTAAAAAATTCTTAAATTTTGAATAGGTTTTTTGCATTTTGGGTGGTTGTCTTTCTGACATCATCCTCAGTTAAATCCAATTCCTCAGCTATTTTTTCTATTATATACTTCAAGTTTAAAGGAGTATTCACTTCGCCCCTTTTTTTCTGGGGAGTGAGATATGGAGAGTCAGTTTCTACAAGAATATAATTAATATCTGTTTGATTTAAGACTTTTTTAATTTTTTTATTGGTGTTGTAAGTAACCGGCCCACCTACTCCAATATAAAAACCCAATTTGATAAATTCACGTGCCATTTCAGCAGATCCCTGATAGCAGTGAAGAGAACCTGTCACGTCATGTTTTTTTAATATGTCAAAGGTATCCTGAATTGATTTTCTGGAATGCACAATAACCGGCAAATCATGTTTTTGGCCAAGATCAAGCATTTTTTCAAAGAGTTCCTTTTGAATTTTCTTATTGTCCTTTGTATAGGAATAATCAAGGCCAATTTCACCTACCGCCACCACATTTTCATCTGAAAGCTGATTATCCAATAGCATAATGTCATCATCTGTTACTTTATCTGCTAAAGTATAGAAATATCCTATGGCTGCATGGACATTATCGTATTTTGCTGACAGTTTCAATACTTCCCTGTTGCTTAAAGGATCTGTCCCGTTCAATATCAAATCAATATCATTTTCTGCAGCTTCTTTAATTATTTCCTCTGCATTTTCCATTTCACTATTGTAAATATGACAATGCGTATCTATTATCATGAAAATCCTCATTTAAAGGTTAAATTTTTAATATTACAATAATAATATAACAATAAGTAAAATTATATTTTTTGGTGAGTGGACATGGAAGATAAGTTTTCAAGAACAGAAATGTTAGTTGGAAATGAAGGAATGGAAAAATTAAAAAACGCTAAAGTCGCTATTTTCGGTATTGGAGGTGTAGGTTCATTTGTATGAGAAGGACTTGCCAGAAGCGGAATAGGTAACTTTATTCTAGTGGACTATGATAAGATAGATGAAAGCAACATCAACAGACAGCTGATTGCAACTGTAAAGACAATTGGCAAATATAAGGTTGACGTGATGAAGGAAAGGATTTTAGAAATCAATCCTGATGCAAATGTTGAAGTCTGTAAGGAATTTTACATGGCGGATTCACAAACCGACATCATTACACAGGATTTGTCCTATGCTGTTGACTGTGTCGATACAATAATGGCAAAAATTGCAATTGTATGCAAATGTGATAAAATTGACGTTCCGGTCATTTCATCTATGGGAACAGGAAACAAATTAGACCCTTCAATGTTTGAAGTTGCTGACATTTACGAAACTTCTGTTTGTCCCCTTGCAAGAATCATGAAAAAGGATTTCAGAAAGAGAAACATTGAAAAACTGAAAGTGGTCTACTCCAAAGAACAGCCAATAAACACCAATGACTGTGCAATAAATCAGCATGATAAAAAATATAAAGTGAAAGGCAGTGTTTCTTTTGTACCTTCCGTTGCAGGATTGATGATTGCAGGCGAAGTCATAAAAGACATTGCCTGTGATGATTGAACACGGATTATTGTCTTGAATTAACAAAATTTTCTTGTATAAAACTCTATTTTTCATCATTTTATTCCCATTATATGAACTAAAATTAAATTTTCATTCACTTTTAAGGAATTTTTGACAATCGAATCATAGTAATTTATATATCAGTTTCTAAAGAGTATAGATTAATTAGCATATTAAATTATGCCGGGTGGGAGAGGGTACTATTTCTAAAAAAAACGAAGACACGACATCAGTACAACACATATACCGTGAAAAGACAGATAAACGTATTTTAAAGAAAAATCCTTGGAAGGATTACAGATTACACATCACAATACTTTTTTAGTAGTAATTGCAGAATCCATGGGCTCTATTGAGATTGAACTTCTGGAAGGTGTTGAGGTTTCAATAATGCCACTTCTCTATTCAATGGTTCTGGGTCTTGTATGTTATCTTGCAAAACCAATCAGTTGGATTAAAAGAAAGCAGGCACGGATAGCCGAAGGTGCAATGATGCTTTTTATTGGAATTCTAATAGAAAAACTTGCAGTATCAAGCGGACAGTCAATCCATCTGATTTTTGAGATGGGTCCGGCATTGATGCTTCAGGAACTTGGGCATTTGGCAACAATATTAATTGCACTACCAGTAGCTTTACTATTAGGATTTAAAAGAGAAGCTATTGGCATGACAAACTCCATTGGTCGTGAACCTGAAGTGGGAGTTGTCGTTGACAAATACGGTTTCAATTCACCAGAAGCAAGAGGTATCTTCGCATTGTTTATCATTGGAACAATGATAGGTACTGTTTTCATCAGTTTCCTGGCTAGTTTAAGTACTTCATTGTTGCCGTTGCATCCTTTTGCATTCGCTATGGCAAGCGGTGTTGGAAGTGCCAGTATGAATGCTGCAGCACTTGGTCCTACACTTGCGGCTTTTCCTGCTCTTGAGACTCAAATCGAAGCGTTTGCAGGATTCAGTAATCTGCTTTCATTTTCAGTGGGAATATATATAGTGATATTTTTAGCACTGCCGTTGACTGAAAAATTGTATTGCAAATTGGAGCCTAAAATCGGGAAAAAATCTTCAGATGAGACGGGTGAGAAAAATGACTGAACTGAATGACAACTATCAACTAGTTTCAGTTTCAGGCATTCTAAATTGGATTTTCCTATTGCTTATTTTTTCTATAATAACCGTAATAGGTAACTATATGGGTTACAGACACCCAATTTCCGAATCAATGATTGGAATGGGAATATTGTCATTAATTGCACTTTTAGGTGCATGGATGGAAAGAAATTTTCCTTTTAAGATTCCATCAATATTTTATATACTCATAATAGGCATTACTCTGGCCTTGCCTATAATGCCAACTTCAGATATTATAATCTATTACGTTTCAGAAGTGGAAATCATATCTATTGTTACTGTATTTCTAGCTTATGTCGGGATTGGAATGGGAACCCAGTGGAGTGGAATAAAATCTCTAAACTGGAAAGCACTTATTGTAACTATGTTAATAATTTCTGCAATGTATATCGGATCTACTATTGTTGCGCAATTACTTTAATATGCTAACATAGCTAATATTTCCAAATTATTCAAGACATTAAACTGTTCGTATAAAACTTATAAAAAAGTTCCGATACTTATCGATTCGGACCACTAAGACTCTAACCAGAAATTTGTTTCACCAAATGTATATGTTATTAATAGTTAATTAAACCAGTTTCTTGATTTATCCGCAGATTTTGCAGGTATAATTTAAAAAGATTGTTTTTTAATTTGTATTTACCTCTTGACGGTTTAATTATCATGTTTTTATTAATTAAACTTTTTAACAATGCTGAAGGTTCTGAGTTCAGATTGGCATTTTCCTTGATATATGAATATGATAAAACTGTTTCTTCACTTTCAGCCATTAAACATAGTATTTTTCGCTCTTCTGTAGTGGATCTGCTGAATAATACTTTAAATTCACGTTGGGCTAAAATATTTAAGGAATGTATTGACGCTTTTTTAAATTCCGTCAGAGTTACTTTATTGTCTTCGTTGATTTCTTCAAAACAGCTAAAAGCTAAAATTTGCATATAATAAGGAATTCCGTTGGACAATTCATAAATTTCCTTTAATACATCTTCATCAAAAACAATATTCTGTTCTTTAATCGGAACATTGATTGCCTCACATAATTCATCGTAGGATAATGGTCCAATTAAGCAAGGTTCAAATATCCGTACTGCTGAATCAAGTTTGTCCTGTATTTTGTAAAAAATATCTTCTGAACCGGTAGCTACAAACATTATGTTTTTTCCTTTCAGATTTAATTCTACAAGAGCATTCTGCAAGATACTTAATATCTTCATTGTTTCATCATTGCCCATAATCCTTTGAAGATCATCAAAAAGTAAGATTAAAACAGGATTGTCAGAGTCCAACTCAGCATAAATCAAGTTTAAAATTTTTTCAAAAGCAACAGCAGGACTGGTTTGAGGAATTTCACGTGATACTGATAGACCTCCGATAAATGGTACATTAATACCTAATGAACTTATTTTATCCCAGAAATAACCAATATTAATATTTAATGTATCAGAGCATTTTTCTATTATTAATGAGTAAATATCTTCAAAATTTCCTTCCATTAATGGAATTCTAACAGAATATACATCATCAATATCGGTTATTTCCTCTTGAAATTTTAATAATAAAGATGTTTTTCCAATTCCTTTTGGACCATATAATATTAAATGACCCGGAACCCCCATTTTAGTTGAATTATATATTTTTTTAAGTTCATTTAATTCGTTTTCACGGCCAGTGAAATATGATGGCAAGATTCCAGTTCGTTTTCTAAAAGGATTATGTTTCATGCTTTTAACTCCGACAATCAATTTCATAAAAAACATAAAAAAAATTTATGATTCTTATGTTTCTTATGTTTTTA
>CAZOYH010000065.1:0-9348 GCA_964583995.1 uncultured Methanobrevibacter sp. | reverse complement strand
GCATTATAACTACAATACAATTTCAAATGTAAAAAATGCCCGATGTATATTTTGATAGAAATTATTCTTATCCAACCCTGAACAAACTGCATTACTCAACCACATTACAATCTCAAATAATAGTATTAAAAAAGCATATTTATCCAAATCAAGAATTAATTTAAATGAGGGAGACATTCTTTTATTTTATGAAACTCCTAAAAAAGGCATTTCTCAAATTGGTATTGTTGAATCGTACAATAAAGATTTAAATATGGAAAACATAAATAAAACTGTAGGTAAACGATCCGTTTATTCACAGGATGAATTGAAAAGTTTTGAAGGAAAAAATTTAGTGATTCTATTTATTCATACAAAAGAGTTTGATAAGATTTCCTATGAATCATTGAAAAAAGACAACATTATTAAAGGTGCACCACAATCAATTCAAAGTTTAGACCATGAAAAATACATGAAACTAAAAAAGATGATAAAATGAATCTTTTAATATCAATTAAACCCGAATTTGTTAATAAAATATTAGCTAATGAAAAATTATATGAATTTAGAAAATCCATTTTCAAACAAAAAGTTGATAAAATATTCATTTACTCAACTTACCCTGTCAAAAAGATTGTTGGATATTTTGAAGTAAGTGAAATAATCTGTGAAACCCCACAGGAATTGTGGAATTCATTTTCAGAAGTTTCAGGAATTTCCAAAAAAGATTTTTTCAAATATTATGCCAATTCAAATGAAGGTTTTGCAATAAAAATTGATAATTTACACATATTTGACGAATTCATTGACATGAATAAATACGATAACTTCAAAGCCCCACAATCATTTTGTTATATTGAAAATAATGATTGTTTAAGAGAATTATTATTAGTTTGAAAGAATTATGCTGATAGTTAAGATAAGTATAGGGTTCTAAAAGCTTATTTTAACTATTAAATATATTTTAGTTTCTACATTCTATATTAAATTCTTTTCTAAACATTCAATATCACCAAACCCAAGTAAAAAATACCCGACGTATATTTTGAATTATAAGATTCACCTAAATATTAAAACATAAAAATTTAATTTTTGAATTATTGGTCCGATATTGTAATATTGCTTTGACTTCGTAAAATTGATTTAACTTCATAAAATTGCTTTTATATCCAACAAAATATATTTACTCCTTAATTCAATATAATAATAAGTAATTTATCCTTTATTGAGTAAAAGGAGGAAAATTTATGAATGAAAAATATGCAATTAAATTATTTGATGAATACAAAATAAGAACTAAATGGGATTCAGAAATCGAAGATTATTACTATTCTGTAATAGATGTCATTGCAGTACTTACAGAAAGTAAAAATCCTAGAAGGTATTGGTCTGATTTAAAAAGAAAACTTAAAAAAGAAGGAAGTCAGTTGTACGAAAATATCGTACAACTCAAAATGAAATCTGCTGATGACAAATTTTATAAAACTGATGCTGCTAATACTAAACAACTATTACGCATCATTCAATCTGTTCCTTCACCTAAAGCAGAACCATTCAAATAATGGTTAGCTCAAATAGGTAAAGAAAGACTCGAAGAAATAGCAGACCCCGAAATTGCCATGCAAAGGGCAATCAACACTTATCGCGAAAAAGGTTACTCCGAAGAATGGATAACCCAAAGAATGAGAAGTATAGAAACCCGAAAAGAACTAACTGCTGAATGGGATAGAGTAGGAGTTGAGGAATGAATTGAATATGCGATATTAACAGATGATATCTCAAAAGCATGGTCTGGAATGTCAACAAAAGAATACAAACAGTACAAAGGACTTAAAAAGGAAGGCCTAAGGGACAACATGACCAACATGGAATTAATATTAAACATGCTGGCAGAAGCATCAACAACAGAAATAAGTAAAGTTGAAAACCCTGACGGATTTGAAGAAAGCCGTGACGTTGCAAAACGTGGTGGAAACATTGCAGGAAATGCCAGACGAGAACTTGAAGCAACAACTGGTCGTAAAGTAATCAGCAAAAAGAATTCAAAAACACCAAAATCATTAGATGAATAATCAATCCCATCAATTTTTTAATCTCCTGATTAAATACAAACTGAATATCTATTAAAAAAACATAAGAAACATAAGGAACATAAAATCTTTTTATGTTTTTTATGAAATTTATGTTTTCTAATGAAAATTTTTAAATAACTTAAAAAACATAAGAAACATAAGGAACATAAAATCTTTTTATGTTTTTTATGAAAATTATGTTTAAAGGTCATAATCATGAAACACAATCCTTTTAGAAAAAGAACCGGAATATTGCCCTCCTATTTTACAGGCCGTGAAAAAGAACTGAATGAACTTCAAGAAATATATAACTCAACCAAACATGGCGTCCCAGGCCATTTGATATTATATGGTCCAAAAGGCATTGGAAAAACATCCCTATTATTAAAATTTCAAAAGGAAATATCCAACCTAAATGATGTATATCCAGTAAGAATTCCACTAATGGAAGGAAACTTTGAAGACATCTACACATTAATAATAGAAAAATGTTCCGATACCCTAAACATCAACATCAGTCATTTTTGGGAAAAAATAAATTCATTAGGCATTAACATACCATTAATTGGAGGAATATCATTTTCACGCGAAATTCCAAAAACCAGCCCAGCTGTTGCGTTTGAAAAAATCTTAAATGTGATTTATGAGGAACTAGACTCTGACAACCCAGTTTTAATATTATTGTTTGATGATCTTCAAAGAATTATGGGCAATGATGAAACCATGAAGATTTTAAGCATTCTTCAAAATGCCCTTGTGGAATTAAATCTGCAAGGAAAAAATATAATGTTTGTAGCTACCGGTTCAGAAGACATTTTCTACAAAATACAGGACAAGCTTGACTCAGCAGTAAGAATATTCGAGCCTTATTTAATTGAACCGTTATCCTGTAAAGAAGTATATGAAGCAATCAATGTTCCAACTAAAAAACAAAATATAACCTTTGAAGAAGACGTATTAAAAGAAATATGCGAATTATCAAATGGAATACCATATTACATGCAAATTCTAGCTTACAACTGTTTTGAAGAAGTCAATGAAGACAATAAAGTAACTATGGATGAATTTAAAAAAGCATCTATACATTCATTAAATATTTTGGCCAGGAGAGAATTTAAATTATTGTTTAACAAATCCAGTACAGAAGAGCGAAAAATACTATGCTTAATGGCTGAAAGTGACGAAACAGTTCTGTCTTACTCTTATATTAAAGATAATGCTAATTTAAACTCAGAACCCTCAGCATTATTAAAAAGTTTGATTAATAAAAACATGGTGATTAAACCGTCAAGAGGAAAGTACAAACTAAAAAACAATCTTTTCAAATTATACCTGCAAAATCTGAGGATAAATCAGAGCACGAGTTTAATTGACTAAATAACTATTGTTGAGCATTATTTCAACAATGACTTATCTATTCACCATATTTTTGCAATTCCTTATCCAGCAAATCCCTTAACTGCTTTGCAACTATTGGTGACATGACGATTTCAGTTTTTGCGGTTCTAATCATTCCCACTTTTGGACCACCAAGTAGGTCATTGTTTTTTTCAAGTTCATCTGCAAACAAGATTAATCTCATGTCAACTGGAGAGGATGCTATTGCTCCTCCAGTAATGTAATGTTGTGTCAAATCTTCAGGGATTAATAGGTTTAATTGTTTATTTTCTTCACTCATAGCTTATCTCTCCTTAAAATGTTATTGAAAACTCCAATATAGGTGTTTCGTTTATCAATGCTTCAATTTCATTGTAATTTGTGTATTGTTTTATCTTTTTAGGGTCAGGGTCAGTACTTTCGAATGACAATTCCATTTTATGTGATCTTCTAAGAAATTCATTAGCTTCTATTAGGCCTAATGCCAATACTCTCTCATCAGTAGAGTTTAATTTAAATCTTTTTGCTCCTTTTTTTTCGACTTCCAATATGCCAATTTCTTCTAACTGATTCATATGAATATAAACTGTTTTTGGTGAAACATCTGCCATTCTTGAGATTTCGTCTGCAGTTAAAAATGAATCAACATAAGTCAATAGTTCTTCCAAGATTTTAATTCTTGCATTTTCGCCAAACAATTCATTTAATAACATTTTTAATCAACTCTTATGAGAATCACTTTACTTACATTATACTTTAGCATAGCCAATATAAATATTTTTACATTTATTACTAAAAAAAATGTAATATACTTCCAAAATATTAAAGACTAAATTAAAATCTAAGGAAGTGAAGTGTCCGAAAATATCGGACTGCTCTCTTAATGGTAAAATTCACAAACTAAAAAACAATGACGGGAATTCAAGAATGATTTACATTTCATTCAAGTTTATAATGATATATTGAATCTGCAAAGAGCTTTCTGATATGTAAAGCAGTCAGTCTTTTTGTAAATATTACAACAGCCGGCGCTATGAAAAACGAAGCGACAAGAGAAACAACATTAAATAAGGACAAACCCCCCGAATATGTTATAGCAGAGTTTGCTACTGCAAACTGGGAAAAAAACACACATACTACGACCAGTGCGAAGTTTTTGAGTTTGATATTTTTAAATATGGTTCGCATATCGCCAGCATTGAATGCTTTAATAAAGCTTCCATGATGGAGGTAACGGTTGATTAAACCTAAAATCATGACGCAGTAAATCAATACATGCACAACAAATACCAAAATATCCGAAGCAACATTGAAGTAAATGCCTGAAATCATTGAAAATGAAATAATGATAAGAACATAGATATATATCACATATGATTTTTTAATACCTTCAAAGAAAATCTTTTTGATGTTTCGGATTTTCGGCAGATAATCTCTGCCTTTAAGGGTGTAGAGTGAAATGTATGATCCGTAACCTACCTGAAGATACAAAAGCAATTCTGAAGATATTACCAATGCCCAGAATATGTAGGGATTATCCATTACCGCATAAGCCAGTTTACGGATTAGAGAAATGGAAAAAAGTACCGTTCCGATTTGAAGGTAAACCCTATAATCGGAAAAAATGAATCTGAATGCATTGACCACTTCATCCGTAAACAGCAAAGAACCATCCCTTACACGTCATAATCGTCAATGGAGGATATCAAATCAGACATGTCATTTAGCACACCGTCAACGTCATCAGTGTTTGATTTGGACATGTTTATTACAAGTTCGTTTGAGAGATCTTCCAGTTTATCAATTAATGACTTTAAAATGCCTATTTTTGAGTTAATCAGGTTTTCGGCTTTTGTGGAATCATCATCTCCAAAGTTTATGATGTTAAATACCGCATCATACTGCTCATTAAAGATTTTGCTGCATTTTTCCACAACGTCCATGAAACGGTTATAGGAAAGCTGCGGCGGAGCGAACTTGACAGAAATCAGTTCTCTTGTTTTTGATTCCTTTTCATCAAACTCCCTTTTCAAGCTTTCAGCAGTTTCGGCATAAGCAGAAAATTTAGAAGGAATATCTGTTTTGCTTATTGTTAATTTAGGCTCAGAAATAGTAATCCCTTTAGGTTTTGAAACTTCCTTGAAATCATCTTTTGTGAGGAATCTGTGAATAGCATAACCTATTAAAAATACCGGTATTGCAAAAACAAGAGCAGTCATAGCGTAGGCTATTAATGCAAACTCCAAATCACCTGAAGTTAAATCTCCAAAGACAAATAATAGAGTTATTATTATAATAATACATGTGATTATTTTTGTTTTTGACAATCTGAACCGGTTATTCTCGTGCCAATAGAAAAGGAAATGTTTAATATCATATAAAAGATTACCATCATAAAAATCAGAATCGATATTTGCAAATTTATGGACTAAAAAACCGATTACAAACACAGGCACACACAAAATCAAGGTAATAATCAATATATCCGGAAGTGAAAATGATATTAAGCCGTCAATCAAACATATAATGAATGTCACCACAGTTAGAAACTTAGTTCTTGAAAATGTATATCGACCATTTTCCTCCCAATAAAACAATAATTTTGAAATATCACTTGCCATGATATATAATATGTGGTTAATACTATTAACATTTGTTTAAATTCAATGAAAACAAAGATTATTCTTTTTTACAAATGTTTTAAAAGAAGGAATAATCATAGAATAACCCCACACGAAGACCAAAACCTTTAAATAAGATGTTTTAATGAATGCAATTTTACGAAGTGGCTTCAACAAGCCTTAAATACTATTTAAACCAATATTAACCCATAAAAAGCCATCCAATTTTTTAAAATGGGGGCTGATAAACATGGGAGAATTTTATACAACTTGTTTATCTAATGGTGATTTCGCGAAGAGATTGCTATACGGCTTTCATTATCACCACGAGGTGAAAATATTGGAATTAATTATGTTTCTAATTGGAACATATACCTTCAATATCTATACAATATTGAAGTTACTAATGATTCCGATGTTAAATAGAACATAATACTTCATATTTTCACCTCTAAAAGATGGTTGGATAACAGCTGTATCGATGATGGTGTGGTTAGAAAACAAAACCCAAATTGTTCTCGTGGATGGCTTTTTTCACCTAGAGGAGCACTATCCAATCGTCTTATTTAAATAATAATTAAGTTTATATATCCCTTCCAACAATACTATAATCAAGAGATTTCAATCTCCAAATGGAGGAAACCTCGTGGTGATATAATTAGTAATGTCTAATTTGGGTGTTTGTAGAGTTTTTCTCTACAATCTTAGACATTCACATTAACTATTTTTCAAAAAAAATCTTTTAAATTAAATCAACATATCATTACCATTGTCAAAAATACCCTACGTATCTTATTTGCAGAAAGAACAGTGAATTAATTTGATTGATTGCATTTGGAAAAATTGCTTTCATTTCATAAAATTGCCACCACTTTGTAAAATTGAAGTCAAAAAACCATCATATATAATGTAATATCCTTTAAATCGAATAATAATCCATTTATATAAGATTTTAGAAAAATAATTGTAGTAAAATATCAATCGGGATTTTCATGACTTCAGAAGTAGTAATTATGAATAGAAATGCAGTTGTAATGGCTGCAGATAGTGCAGTGACAGTAGGCGGAGTAAAAACTTATAATGGTGTCAATAAATTATTCTTGTTATCAAATTCACCCCCAATGGGAATAATGATATTCGGATCCGCAGATTTTGAAAATATTCCTATGGAAACATTAATCAAAGAATTTAAAAGACAAACAGATTTTAAAGAGCAAACAAATATTCAAATGATTAAAGAGACATTTTTAAAATTTTTAAGTGAAAATACACCAAAAACAAACATCAACAGCAAAATTGAAATTGCATTACCCCTATTTAAAAATTTTATCAAAATGGAGCTTGATTACATCAAACCAGAAAACTTCGAAGAATTCATAATAAATCAAGGAAAAAGAGATTTACCTGATTTTATATATGAAATAGATGAATTGAATAACTACAACTATGAGTTTAATGAAATAATCCCTCCAGAAATTGAAAAAGACAAACATCAAAACTTAATAAACGCTATAAAAATATCTTTTTTGATTTTATAATTTCAATGAGTACTGGAATAGTTATTGCAGGATTTAACGAAAAAGAAATGTTTCCATCATACATACAGTTCAATATACATTTTAATTATGATAATGAGGTTAAAATCTCAAATTTTGATTCCTTAATAAATTATGAAGGTAGTGCGATAATCCCATTTGCACAAAAAGATGTTATGAAAACATTTATGACAGGAATTGACGAAAATATAAAAGATTCAATTATAAGATATTTCAATCAATTCACCAAAGAATATTTAAAAGAACTGAAAAACAACATCGATTCAAATGATAAAATTAAAAATGAATCCTTAACTGAGATTAATCGAGAAATTGATTATTCATTAATGAAACTGAAAATCAAACCCGTGAATTTATGAAAAATGTGGAAAAATTGGAAGAAAAATTCACTAATCCTATATTAAATTCAATTGGAGGATTACCAAAAAATGAATTAGCCAATATGGGTGAATCATTAATACACATTACTTCTCTAAAAAGAAAAGTTTCAGCAGATTTAGAAAGTGTTGGTGGTGATATTGATGTTGCAATTATATCAAAAGGAGATGGATTCATTTGGAAAAAACACAAACAATATTTTAAATCTGATTTAAATCCGCAGTTTTTTGAAATGAAAAAAGAACATTAGATTTTTATATAAATTGAAATAAAATTATTAATTAAGAAGAAATTCATGAGATGAATAATATGATTTTTAAATCAAAAGATAATCAAAACGAATTAATCCCCACCAAAGAACAATTAAAACAATATGCAACAGAATTAGCTAGAGAATCAGTTGCAAATTTTAAAAAAGAACTAGAATTTAAGTATGAATAAATAAACCCTTTCTATCCAAATCATTAATACTGAACCAGACCTATGTTGAGTGTGATTTAACCAACCAGAATAATAAACAATCACATTTCTACCAGTCATTTCAGAATATGCGCCAATATATTTTGAAATAACACTTTGAGGATAGTTTCATTGGCAATTTCATGAAAATTCAGCATTGATAAACCCCCTAAACATCCAAGGATTTCCATGCCAAATGTTCATCTTTTTCAATATTGTTAAAAAAAGATTTATCATTTAACCTATTAGATTTTGGAGATATTCCTAACATATCATATAACTCTTTAACTTTATCATTTGTTAAATCATCCATAATAATTCCTCCGAAAACTAATTAATATTAATTATACCTATTATAATTAAATAGTTTTCAATTTTTTAAAATTTTAGCTAACCATACCCCACCAAACAAATATTTAATCATACATATGCAAGTAAATTGAACTTAAAATTCCTATAAACCTACACATATCCGGATAATGAATGAATAGTTACCTAAACTTCACTTATTATAAAATTCACAATACAATATAACATACTGAATAATATAACAAGCAAAATCTAAATTATATCATGTAATTTGAATAATAAATACTTTTCCTTTGATTTAAGAGCAATATTGCAAAGTAAGAGCAATTTTACGAAGTGAAAACAATTTTTAAGTAATTTAGATAAAAAATAATGAATAATCCTTTTAGAAGATGCGAACATACAGTAACTGATTAATATCAAAAATGAAAAATTTTTAACCAAACAATTAAAAATCAGAAAATATTAACAGATTTATTCTTCAACACTCAAAAATTTGTGGAAAAAAATACTATTTTTTTATATAAGTTATTGAAACATTAGGGACTGTCCAATAATTAATTTTTAAATTTTTCATTTGAATTATTTAAATTTCAA
>CAZOYH010000064.1:0-9361 GCA_964583995.1 uncultured Methanobrevibacter sp. | reverse complement strand
GAGGACTTCACAACAGAAATACCAATTATGGTGCTATAGTCAATCACGGATATCTTTCACTGACTTCATGTAATTTCACAGACAATAAGATTACAAAGACATCATTTGCTGAAAATGGTGGAGCAGCTATATTTAGTGACGGATATGCATTGGAAATTGACGACTGTAATTTCATTAATAATGAAGCTCCTTTAAAAGTAGGTACCGCAGCGGTCACATCATTGGGTCATGATAATGTTTTAATCACAGATTCCAAATTCATAAACAACTCTGCACGTGAAGGAGGAGCAGTGCACTTCAAAAACATAATCCAATTTGAAGATGCAATCACTTCCTGTGACTTTGAAAAGAACACTGCTGTTAAAGGTTCTGCAATATATGTAGGAAACAATTCTGCATATATATCTGTCACCCTCTCTGATTTCAAGAAAAACGACATCAAAAATAGTTTGGGAGAAAATGCGCAACTTGAAGGTGGAGTAATATATGTCAACGCTAATAATGATGTGGTCTTGGATATTAGCTTGTCCAATTTTGAAGACAATGCAAACAGCAATGTTGATGGTGGAGTCATATGTCTTGATGGATCTTCAAGAGCAAGTATTGGCAGTTGTATCTTCAATAACAATAGTGGTAAGAGAGGTTCCGTAATTTTAATCAAAAACCCTTATGATAAAAAGTTAACCTTATTTATAGATAGCAGTGCGTTTACAAATAACAATGCGGTGACTGGAGCCATTTTAACATCTCCTAGAGTTACAGCATTCATTGATGAATGTCTCTTTGCAAATAATACTGGTGAAAACAGACATATTTGTAGCAATGGATTTACTGTAGTTCATGATTCTATTTTTGAGGTTAGGGATGCTAAATTAAATGCATCGTCTGTTCGATATGGTGAAAATGCAGTAATTAGTGGTATTGCAGATATAGGTACCAATCTCAACACAGCCGCCAATTTAACAGTCGCCGGTGAAAATGTCATGATTGATATCAAAAACAATACATTCAGCTATAAAACTGAGATATTGGATCATGGAAAATATTATGCAGTTTTAAAAAGTATTGCGGATTCCAACAATAACAAATATCTGATGGACAGCATAACTGAAATTTTCAGGGTTACTCGTAGTCCTATCGAATTAAATGTTTCAGTTGACAATATTACATATGGTGAAACCCTTAAAGTCGTTGAAAGACTACCTTCAAATGCTATGGGTACATTGGGTTATCAATTAAATGGAAAATATTATACAAAAGAAGAACTTGAGTCATTGAAATTGGATGCTGGAAAATATTCACTTGTTGCTTTCTATGATTATGATGACTTCGCTTTCTCCTCAACTGTTGTTAATTTTGAAGTTTATAAAGCTAATCCGACCATATCTGTAGCGGATGTGGAAGTTGGATATGGAGATACTATTATTTTAAACATAGAAACTAATGTTCCGTCAGTATATGCAATAGAAATTGGTGATTACAAAACTGCTAAATTTATTAATCAAAGCGGTTCTGTTGAAATAGAAAAAACATTTGAACCGGGCACTTACGCAATCAAAGTCACTTCAAGGGCACGTGTAAACTACATATCAAATTCCACTGAGGCCACTTTGAAAGTCAATAAAAATCGTGCTTTATTCACTTTAAGTGGCACTGATAACGTTGCCAATTCTGATGAATCTGTCCTTCTGGTTTCAACTCCTGATAATGCTGCTGATACAGTAACCCAATCTGGTATGGATGATTTGTCCATTTCAGATTTTGATGACGGAACCTATAAAATCAATGCCGTATTTGAAGGTAACGACAAATATTATTCAGATAATAATAAAAAGACTTCATTATCCATTATGAAATCAGCAATTAATCTCAACAATGAAAACCTTCGTGCTTCTTCAGATGATAACAATCTTGGTGAATGGGGTGGTGAAGGTAAATTCCTTTATCAATACGATGAAGATGATGATTACAGTTATTTTGATACTCTAGAAGATGCAGTTGATGAAGCTGTGTTATATGGTGCGGGCATCATTACAGTTAGGGGTGGAACCTATTCTGTATATAGTATGGATATTGAAGGGGAAGTGGAATTAACAATCAGGGCTTATGCAGATGAAGAGGTTATCTTTGACTGTGGAGGTGATGATTACTTTATGCTTTTAACATATGAAACTGAAGTGGAGCCAATGGAGGCACCTCCTTTCTTCTATACTTATCAAACAGAAGGCCCTACCGTTACACTTGAAAACATTACAGTAACTGGAGGAAAATGTACTTATGGTGGGGCTATTGACCTGGAAGCAGGTATTTTAACCTTGATGAACTGTAATTTCATCAATAACCAAGCTACTCAGGGTGGAGCCATATATATTGGTCAATCTGATGCTGAAAATGATGCAATGGTTATTGCAGTAAACACTACATTTATAAACAATTATGCAGAAGATGAAGGTGGAGCAATTTATATTGCATCCGACAATTTAGACGGTCAAACAACATCAGCATCATTCTACTTATGTACCTTTTTAGAAAATTATCAAGGTGAAGATGATGAGAGAGTGAGGAATTACTTTGCTGGCGGTAATGTTGAGGAAATAACTAGTCAATATTGTGTCTTTAACGGTAATGGTGAAATATACAATTTAACTATAGATAAAATCAATCAGACTGTCTATGTTAACGGTACATCTAATGATCGATTCGATTCTGTGGTTTTATTGTACTTCGGTCAGGCACCGTTATACACATTTTACAACAACGGAAATCCTGATTTCAGCATCGCTTTTGAGGATGTTATGGGTGGAAATTATACTCTGGGTGTAATGAATGACCATAAATTCAATACATATATTTTTGATGTCCAATTTGAAATGATTGTTCCAAATTTCATCATATCTGAAGATGAGGTATATGAAAACTTAACTGATGCTATTGATGCTGTTGCACAAAATGGCGTTATTTATGCAAATGTGAATTATTATTATGAAGACAATATGGAAATTGATATCCGCAAATCATTCACCCTTAAGAATTTCAGAGATGAGGGAGTTATTTTCGATGGAAGCAGTACACAATGGTTCTTCACAATAGCTGAAGGATGCAGTGTTGTATTTGACGGCATTTACTTTACTGATGGGGCCGTAAAAAATCATGCAAGTATTGAAAATTACGGTACTTTAATAATTAAGAACTGCACATTTGAAAGCTTTGAAACAGGCGCCATTATATACAATTCAGGTTTATTAAATATATTGAACAGTACATTTTCACTTAATTCAGTCAATAATGCTATTGTTTTGAATGATGCGAATTTATTCGTTGATACAGTGGAATTTTCATACAATATCGTTAATATAAATTCTGCAGTATACAACAATGGTGTTGCAGAAATCGTCTCTTCTAATTTCACAGGAAACTATAATGGCGGAAATGGTGGCGCAATTTACAGCATTAATTCATTATCTATTAAAGATGCTGTTTTCACAGAAAATGAAGGTTACAATGGCGGAGTTGTTTATAATGAAGGGACTTTAGTAGTCTTAAACTCTACTTTTGAAGATAACACTGCAAACGGATATGGTGGAGCAATCTTCAATGAAAATAAAGCAAATATCTTTAATTCAACATTCACCGGGTCATCCAGTGAAATTGATGGTGGTGCCATTTATAATAATAATGTTATGGCTGTGGATAATTCCACATTAGTTGGCAATACCGCAAACGGTAGAGGTGGAGCAATTTACAACAACAAATCTTTGGAACTTACAAAATCCCTATTCGGAATTAACTTTGCTGATGAGTTTGCAAACATTTACAATGCTGGAAATATTCAATTCAGCGAAAACATATTTGACTTCTATGATGTTATATTGATTATACCCGATGGTGAATACGGCATTACTACAACAATTACAGGCACACTTGACCCTCAATTCAACATGGACCTTCAAGTTGTATTGCCGGGGTTTGTCAATTATGAACCTGCCACAGTTACTATTTCAGATGGAGTATTTGAATATACTACAGACATCCTGCCAAAAGGAGTTTATGATGTTGTATTAAATGAAGTCCTTCAGGACAACAATTACAACTTATATTATGGTGAAGCAATAACTGACAGGCTTATCATACATAAGGCAAATGTCTACATCAATGTTACTGTGGATGATATTGTCCTTAGAAATACTGATAAAGCTGCACCGGTTTTAAAAATCAGTGCAAATAAAGACGGATTATTACGTATTCTTTTCAACAATAAGTTTTCAGAGGTCAATGTCGTAGGTGGTCAGGTTACATTATCATTGGATGCAGTCGGAGAAGGAAAATACAGTGTAATGGTTATCCGTGAAGGTGATGAAAATTATAATGATGCTGTAAACACAACATCATTCACAGTCACAGAATATGAAGGCAGTTTCATTGTAAACAGTACTGGTGGCAAATTTGATAACTTAAGTTCAGCTATTGAAAATTCAGAAAGTGAAGACATTATTTATGTAATGGAAGGAACCTATTCCGGTGAGGTTAATCTTGCACAGACCATTTCAGGTAAGAAATTATCTATAATTTCACTTGGGGATGTTGTTTTCGATGGAAATTCAACTGATTTAAGCTTTTTGACTATTAGTGAAAACTCTGATGTTACACTATGTGATATTGTAATCACTGGATTTAATGCTAAAAATAAGTTAGGAGTCATTTCCAATCAAGGTAATTTGACTGTTGACGGATGTACATTTACCAATAATAATTTAGTTGAAGAAAGTTCTAGAATTATTAATACTGCTGGAAATTTAAATATTGTGGATTCTGAATTCTATGACAATACATTATACGGCTCAGACATCATATATGGTGCTATAATAAATGGTGTAGCCAATATTATAGTTAATGAATCAACATTTGAGAACAATACAATTAATCACGGGTCCATCATTCGTGGGGTTAGCATGGATTCAGTAAAAATTATATCAAATGAATTTGCTGAAAACATATTATCAGAAGAAAGTAGAATCATTTATATTTTTTATTCTACAGATGTTTTTATTAATTCTGTGTTTTACAATAACAATCAAAGTGGAATTGTTATTTATTCATTTGGCAATTCCAAACTGCTTGTTAATAATTCCATATTTATAGGCAATACTATGGAGTATATAATCAACTCAGGAGACAACACTCAATGTATTATTTCAGAATGCGCATTCACAGATAATGCTGTTAAAAATGCTGTTTTAAGCAAGGACAAAAATTTATCTGTTTTAAAATCCATATTCTCAGCAAACACACTTTCTGCTCAAGGTGCATTAAACATTGCATCAGATATGAATGCAACTGTCAACGGCAGTGTGTTTACAGAAAATGGTGTAGACAAGTACAGAAACATTTACAGTATTAGTGCTGTGAATATTTCCAATACAACATTTGATGCAATAAATGTTGATTTCACTGTTCATGATATTTACTATGGACAAAATGAAACAATTAACGGTACTATTGATATAGGTACAAACCTTAACTTCACTGTTAATTTGGACATTAACTCCAATACTTATTCTGTCAATGTAACTGATGGTAAATTCACTTACAATGCAGGTATTCTTAACGGTGGGGACTATAATGTGGTATTAAATGCAGAAGATAATAATTCAAACACTTATGTATTTGATAAAATAACTAAAATGTTTACTGTAAATCGTATAGATCCTGAATTAAGTGTTTCAATATCTAATATTACTCGAGATGAAAAATTAAAAGTTAACACAACATTAAGCAATATGTTTGAGACTGTCAACCGTACTGCAATCAATAACATTACTGGAGAAAAATTTAATATAACAATAAATAAAAGTGCTACTGTCCGTATTGTCTATGAACTGAATGGTAATGTGTACAGTAAGGAGCAATTGGAAAATCTCACATTAAATCCTGGTAATTATTTGGTTACAGCAATGTACGGAGGAGATAAAAACTACCTTCCAGCTACTGTCATGGTTAATGTTGTTGTTCACAAAATTGCTCCAAACATTACAGTCAGTGATGTTGCAGCTAACTATGCCGAAGACATTAAAGTAAATGTAAGTGTCGACGTTGCCGATTATTATACTCTATTTATAGGCAATGAATCCAAGACATTATATGTTGAAGATAATGCAACATTCATATTCCAAAATGCAGATTTCAAACCGGGCAGTTATGAAATCCTTGCTTATGTATTTGAAAGTGATGGTTATAAAGAAGCATATGCTAATGCCACTTTAACAGTTAATAAAGCTTATGGATTTTTCAATTTATCCAATGATTTAATTATTTACGGTGAAAATGCAACAATAGGTGTAACTGTTCCTGTCAACGCATATGGAAACATTACATATGTAGTATATGATGAAAACATGAAACTAGTTTACACTATCAAACAATCCTGTCTGGAAGAACTAATTGTTCCTAATTTGAATGTTGGAAAATATATAGTCACAGGTACTTATGAAGGCGATTCTTACTATGCTGCAGACTCCAGAATCAATTCTGCCGTAATATTGGTCCTTGCTAAAAGTATAGACTTAAACATTACTGCATCTAATATAACTTATGGAGAAAATGCCACTGTTAATGTTGAGAGTAATGTTGATGGCAAATATCTTGTATATGTAGGCAATAAACAGTTTGTGGTTACTGTTGTAAATGGTGCTGGAAACATTTCCGTTCCTGATTTAAGCGCGGGAAATCATGTTGTTAATGTTACTGTTATTGATACTAATTACTCAGGATTTAATGAAACTATATTTGACGTAGATCATAAACCTGCATCCGCTACTGTTTCTGTTGAAGATATTGTATATGGTGACGATGCAATTGTTTTCGTTTATGGTGAAATTGATGGTAAATATATTGTAGAGATATATAATCAAAATTACACTGTAAATGTTGTGGATGGTAAAGGAAATACAACAATTTCTAATTTGACTGTTGATGAGGATATTTTAACTTCTGTAACTCTTGTTGACAGTAACTATAGTGCATATAATACTACAACATTCAATATAGCTCCTAAACAGATATCTGCAAATATTATAATCAAAAATATTACTTATGGTGAAGATGTTGCAGTTATTATCCAGTCAGATATTGCTGGTGATTACATAGTAACTATCAGAGATATAAACTATACGATATCTGTAAAGGGAAAATATGGAGTTAAATTTATCCCTAATTTGGGTGCTGGTGAAGACATTATAGCTTATGTATCTATTGTCGACGGTAACTACAGTGCATATAATACTACAAGATTTAATATAACTCCTCTTGTTGCATCAGTTTCCATTTCTGTTGAAAATATTACTTATGGTAATGATACTGTTGTTAGTGTTGTGGCTGATGTTGATGGAGATTATATAGTAACTATTAGGGATGTTAATTATACTGTGTCTGTAAATGGTGGAAATGGAGTTGTGTTTATTTCTGATTTGGGTGTTGGAAGTCAAATTGGTGTAACTGTTAAACGTGATGATAATTATTCTGCGTTTAATGAAACTGCATTTGATATTGTCCGTAAGGAGACTAATGTTTTTGTTTCTGTTGATGATATTGTCTGGAATGAAAGTGCTGTTGTTAATGTTTCAGCTGATATTGATGGAATGTATGCATTGTATGTAAATAACACTGAGTATCTGATTAATGTAACTGATGGTAAGGCAAATAGGGTTATTTCTGGTTTAGCTGCAGGTAATTATGTTGTACAAATTGGTATTGTTGATGGTAATTATTCTGCGTTTAATGAGACTGCATTTAATGTAGTGCCTAAAGCTGTTTTCCTTGTTGTATCTGTTGAAGATATTACTTACGGAGAAAAAGCAAGAGTTATTATTGAGGCAGATGCTGATGGTGATTACATAGTAACTATTAGGGATGTTAATTATACTGTGTCTGTAAATGGTGGAAATGGAGTTGTGTTTATTTCTGATTTGGGTGTTGGAAGTCAAATTGGTGTAACTGTTAAACGTGATGATAATTATTCTGCGTTTAATGAAACTGCATTTGATATTGTCCGTAAGGAGACTAATGTTTTTGTTTCTGTTGATGATATTGTCTGGAATGAAAGTGCTGTTGTTAATGTTTCAGCTGATATTGATGGAATGTATGCATTGTATGTAAATAACACTGAGTATCTGATTAATGTAACTGATGGTAAGGCAAATAGGGTTATTTCTGGTTTAGCTGCAGGTAATTATGTTGTACAAATTGGTATTGTTGATGGTAATTATTCTGCGTTTAATGAGACTGCATTTAATGTAGTGCCTAAAGCTGTTTTCCTTGTTGTATCTGTTGAAGATATTACTTACGGAGAAAAAGCAAGGGTTATTATTGAGGCGGATCTCGATGGCGTGTATTTTGTTTATGTAGATAACAAGCAATTTGCGGTTACTGTTAGGGATGGTGTTGGAAATGTGTCTGTTTCTAATTTAACTGTTGGAAGCTATGATGTTAATGTCAGTATTGTAGACAGTAATTATGGTGCTGTTAATTCTACTTCATTTGCTGTTGTGCCTAAACAGATTAATGTTTCAGTTACTGTTGGTGATATTGTTTATGGTGAGAGTGCTGTTGTAATTGTTATGTCTGAGGTTGATGGTGAGTATCTGGTTTATGTTGGTGACAGTCCTTATGTTGTAAATGTTGTTGGCAGTATTGGAAACGTTACTGTTGATGGATTGGCTGCAGGTAGCCATAATGCTAACGTTAATGTTGTAGACGGCAATTATTCTGGTGTTGCTTCCACAACATTTGAGGTTGTCAAAGCAAAAACAAATGTTGATATTGACTTTGAAAATGTGACAACTGAGAGACCTATATTGAATTTCAAATTACCTGCAGATGCTAGTGGAAATGTAAGCTTGTATGTAAATGGCATATTGTCACAAATCGTTAATTTGGTTAACGGTAATGCAATAATTATTGTTCCTAACTTGATTACAGGTTATAATAATATTACTCTTGTATACAGTGGTGATGGTAATTATGGTCCAGTTAACAAGTCAGCGGTCATAAATCGTAATGCTACAATTAGGGCTTCCGACATGACTAGAGGTTATAATAGTGGCTTGGACTATAATGCAACATTATTCGATGGTAATGAATCTCCACTTTCAAATGCAAATGTAACAATCAAGGTGGATACGAACATATACACTGTCCAAACAGATTCTAATGGTGTCTTGAAATTTAATAATAAATTGGCTGTTGGAGATTATGCTATTGTTATTCTTAATCCGGAAACTGATGAATATAATTTATCTAATCTTTAAATAGTTAAAAGAATCACTGATAATAGGAATGAAACAATCTTATTTGCCGATGGATCTAA
>CAZOYH010000063.1:0-9889 GCA_964583995.1 uncultured Methanobrevibacter sp. | reverse complement strand
GCATAACAGATCCTGAAATATTCATCAAATCAAATGTATTGGGAACACAGGTTCTCTTAAACGCCGCTAAGGAATACGGTGTTGAAAAATACATTCAAATATCAACTGATGAGGTTTATGGAACTTTAGGAAAAACCGGTTATTTTACTGAAACCACTCCACTACAACCAAACAGCCCATATTCAGCTTCAAAGGCTGGTGGAGATTTGATTACAAGAGCATATGGCGAAACTTTTGGTTTGCCTATTAACATTACTAGATGTTCTAATAATTATGGACCTTATCAGTTTCCTGAAAAATTAATTCCGTTAATGATTTCAAATACCTTGGAAGACAAGAAGCTACCTGTTTACGGTGATGGTAAAAACGTCAGGGACTGGTTGCATGTCTATGATCACTGTCAGGCCATTGACCTTGTGATGCATGATGGTGTGCTTGGTGAAGTCTACAATATTGGTGGAAACAATGAAAAGCAGAATATTGAAATTGTAAAACTAATATTAAATGAACTTGACAAGGATGAATCATTAATAGAGTTTGTTACAGATAGATTAGGTCATGACAGACGTTATGCAATTGATTCTACTAAAATCCAAAATGATTTGGGTTGGTCTCCTAAATATACCTTTGAAGTCGGTATTAAAGAGACAATCCACTGGTATTTAGATAATCAGGACTGGACTGACCAGGTTAAAAGTGGTCAGTATCAGGAATATTATAAAAAAATGTATTCCAACAGGTAGTTTTTACACTTGAAATCTACCTCTAATTTTTTTTATTTTGTTCAAATAATTTTTTAATATTTTTCATTTTCTTTAATTTTAGTGTATTTTTTAGTCATAATTATTAATTTTTTTTAAAAATTTAAAAATCAGTTTTTAAGATAATTTTATATATTATTATTCTTTAATAATGATTAGGTAAAGTATTTTTTTATCTTTGGAATTTAGGGGAAATGGTGATTAAATGTTGGAGCAATATTTACCTTTTGTGGGTTTAATCATTTTTGGGAATATTGAAAACTTAGTATTGTCTTCACAAGGTGTTGTGGCTGGTGTTAATCCTTTAAAATTAGGATTAGCAAGTATATGTGTTGTTATCATGTGGCTTTTGATTGGTACATTTGCAACTCAATTATTATTTGATTATGTTGATTTTATTGATTTCATCGGTGGACTTGCAATATTGATTTTAGGTCTTCAGGCTATGGTTCAGTCTGTTAGGGGTGAATGAAAATGGCCGAAGACATAAGAAAATTTTTAGGATTAATCATATTTGGTAACATAGAAAACTTAATCTTGGCAGCTCAAGGTGTTGCTGCACACGTCGATCCGGTAGGACTTTTTGTTTTAAGCCTTATAGCAGTTTGCTGCTGGCTTTTAATAGGCACATTCGGTACTAAAGTTGCAATGAAATATGCACGTTACATTAACTTTATCGGTGGACTTGCAATTTTCATTTTAGGTCTTCAGGCTATTCTTGAGTCCATTCCTGGAATGTTAGCTTTTTTCCATTAAAAATTGGTTTGTATGTCATTTATTAAACATAGGATATATGGTATTCTATTTAAATTATTTAAATTTACTAATGTAAAAGATAATAGGGTTTCCTTCATCATTGATTCAAGAGAATCTTTTAAAGGCAATCTTGATTATATTAAAAAGGAATTTGAAAAAAGGGGTGACTTTGAGTTTCACTTTTTTTACAAAGACAAGCTATCCATGACAGGTTTTAAGAATTTAGCCTCTTCAAAATATATTTTTTTAAATGATAACTTTTTTCCTTTAGCTTTCATGAAGTTTAAAGATGAAAACATTATTATTCAGTTATGGCATGCTCCAGGTGCTTCCAAGAAATTCGGGGGATCTGTTGAAATTGAAAACAGACCCATCCTTTCAAGAATTTCTCAAAACACTGATTATTTAATTACAACTTCCGATAATATTAAAGATTTTTATAGTGAAGCTTTTCAAATGCCGAAAGAAAAGATTAAGGCTTTGGGGCTTCCAAGAATGGATTATTATTTTGAAAATCATGATTTAAATCAGTTAAAATCAGAATTTTATAATAAATACAACATCTCTAAAGATAAAAAGATAATTCTATATGCTCCAACTTTTAGAGAAGATGAAAAATACAATAATGTATTCAATTTCCTTGATTTGGGAAAATTCAACGAATCCTTAGGTGACGAGTATGTTTTAGCATTAAGACTTCACCCTAAAATCAATAAATTTTACGGCGAAGATATTTCAGCTGAAGGCAAATATATTGATGTCAGCAGATATGAAAACGAGCAGGAACTAATGTTAATTTCAGACATTTTAATAACTGATTATTCATCAATAATGATAGAGTTCTCTGCTCTGGACAAGCCAACAGTATTTTTCACTTATGATTTAGACAATTATTTATCCAATGAACGTGGATTTTATTATGATTTTAAAAAGACCGTTCCAGGACCAATTGTTTATACAACCGAAGAACTTATAGATGTTGTAAAAAATAATAATTTTGACAAAAGTAAAATATCACAATTTATTTCAACACAATTTGACGTGATAGACGGTAAAGCATCTAAAAGAATTGTTGACTTTCTGTTAAAATAAGGTAGGTAAAATGGATAATCTTAAAGTTAGTGTTATAGTTCCGGTCTATAATTTATCACAATATATAGGTAGCACCTTAGATTCAATAATCAATCAGGATTTTAAAAGTTTTGAGCTGATTGTCATTGACGATGGCTCAACTGATGAGAGCTTAGAAGTTATAAATGATAAGTTATCAAAATCACTTATTTCTTATAAGGTTATTCATCAGGAAAATTCAGGCGTAAGCAGTGCAAGAAATCGTGGAATTGAAGAAGCGCAAGGTGAATATTTGGTATTTGTCGATGGAGATGACTATATCACTGGAAATCATCTATCTGAATTATACAATGGTGAAAGTGACTTTAGTTTAATCCAGCTTGTTAAAAAAGACGGTGATAAACTATCAAATCCATATATCTACTCAAAAAGAAGCATTGCATGTGATGATTTTATAAAAATGGAACTGAACATGGAAATACCGTTTAATTTCTGCCAGCTAATGTATAAAACAAGTATAATTAAAGATAATAATCTGAGATTCAATACTGATGCTGTTTACGGTGAAGACACTGAATTTGCCCTTAAGGCACTTGCTTTTGGAGACGATATATCAATCAGCAATGAAATCACCTACTATTATATCCAAAGACAAGACTCAGCAATAAGAACAACAGACTTCAGACGATTTGAATTAATAGGTATATTTGAAAATTTAGCTGAATTTTATAAAAAACTAGGTAGAAACGATTTGGCAGACTTAATTATTACATCAAGAATTCCAAAAGCTATTTTTGGAAATATGAATTATTTCTTTTACAATGACTATGATGTTGATGAAGTAATTTCCAAAATGAAAGAAATGGATTTATTAAATAAGATGTCCAAATTTAAGGGTGATAAGAAATTCGCATATAAGATAAAGCTATTCTTATTAAACCCAAAATTATATTATAAGTCATGGAAAAAATTAAAAAATTCTATTGATTAACATGAGAGTTTCTGTAGTAACACCAAACTATAATGGGGAAAAATTCCTAAAAACATTTTTAAGTTCGCTTAATGAAGACAGCGAATACATTGGAGAAGTTATAATAGTTGATAATGGGTCTAATGATAATAGTGTTGACTATATTAAAAACAACTCCTTCAATTTCCCTTTGGTGCTAATTGAAAATAATGAAAATCTTGGATTTGCACCTGCAGTAAACCAGGGAATTCTAAAAGCTAAAAATGAACTAATTTTTTCAATAAATAATGACACAGAAATCAAAAAGGGTTCAATTAAGGCATTAATTGATTTAATTACTTCTTCAGACGATATCTTTTCAGTACAGGCGAAAATGCTTCAATATAATAATAAGCAGTTAATTGATGATGTTGGTGATGAATACAACTTGCTTGCATGGACTAAAAAAACAGGTGAAAATCACCACTCAGATGAATACACAGAAGTTAAGGAGATATTTTCAAGCTGTGCCGGAGCGGCAATGTATAAAAAATCTGTCTTAAATGAACTGGGGCTGTTTGACGATAACTTTTTTGCATATATGGAGGATGTTGATTTAGCTTTAAGATCAAAGATTAACGGCTATAGAAACCTGCTGTGTCCACAAGCTATTGTATATCATATCGGAAGTGCAACATCCGGAAGCAGATACAATGAGTTTAAGGTTAAACTGGCTGCTAGAAACAATGTATGGGTTGTTTATAAAAATTTACCAATTCCATTGAAAATAGTTAATTTTATCTTTCTATTCTTTGGATTTTTAATTAAATACTTATTTTTTGTCAAAAAAGGATTTGGTTCAACTTATTTGTCTGGAATCCGTGAAGGACTCTCTACTAGAAGCAAAATTACAAAAGTAAAATTCAAGTCTGAAAATATAAAAAATTATTTTAAAATAGAATACAAATTAATTATTAATACATTAAAATTCCTAAAAAGTTGATTATAATGGACCTTTCAGTTGTAATTGTAAACTATCAAACTTTTGATTTAACAAAAAACACTATAAATTCAATATTAGAATATGACTATCCCTTTTCATATGAGATACTTGTAGTTGACAATGCATCAAGTGACGACAGTTTATCCAAACTGAAAGATTACTTTAAGGGTAAGGTCAAATTCATCGCTTCAGCTGAAAATAAAGGTTTTGCAGCAGGTAACAATCAGGCATTAGCCATTGCAAAAGGCAAATATGTTTTACTTTTAAATTCAGATACTATCGTTTGGGAAAATACATTGGAAAATATTTATAATTACATGGAAAAGCACTCTGATGTTGGGGCATGTGGCTGCAGGGTTCTTTTGGAAAATGGGGAACTTGACAAGGCATGTAAAAGGAGTTTTCCAAATGTAAAAAATTCATTTTTCAGATTATTCCATATCCCGACCAACAGTAAGGATGATAACTATAATTTAGACAATTTGCCCGATGATGAAATCTATGAAATAGACTGTCTTACAGGAGCGTTCATGTTTATAAAATCAGAGGCATTAAATGAAGCCGGGTTTTTGGATGAGACATTTTTCATGTATGGTGAAGACATTGATTTATGTTACAGAATCAAGAAATCAGGCTGGAAAATAGTTTATTATGGCAAGTCTAAGATAACTCACCTTAAAGGCGCAAGCAGCAAAAAACAAAAATCCAAATTGATTTATGAATTTTACAGGGCAATGTATATTTATTATAAAAAACACCATGCTGGTGAAACTTCATTTGTTGTAAATATTATTGTTTATATTGGAATTGCTCTTTTATGTATTTTAAAGTTATTTTTGAATATTTTTAAAAAGAAAGTTTAATTAGTTATGATAACAAAATAATTAGTATAAAACTAGTTTTTTTGGTGTAATCATGATAAAGGAGAATCAAAGGATATTAAATGTAACATTAGTATTACTTGATGTATTAATAATTGCAGTTTCCTTTGTTTGTTCTTTCTTGTTGAGATTTGAAACAACTTTATTTTCACAGGGCGGTCATTTAAGCTATCAGACTTATGCTTTATTTTTCGTGTTTGCTGTTGTTCCTGTATATCTGATTTTATACTTTGCATTCGGCCTTTACAAACCGCGTAGAACATATAAGAATATTTTTTCAGAAGCAACCCAAATAATTAAGGTAAACATTGTGGCATTTGTATCACTTGTATCTATTTTGTTTATTATCAGTCAGCCTGACTTTTCAAGGATAATGCTGTTCTTACTGGCTATCATTGCCACATTCTTTGGAATAATTGAAAGATTTACTATAAGAAGTATTTTAAGGAATATGAGAGTCAACAATAAGAATTTAAAACATATTTTAATTGTTGGGGACAATGAGTTGGCATTTTCATTTGCAAGAAAAATCAGGGAAAATCCATATTTGGGATTTGTTGTCAGTGGATTTTTAGGAAGATCCAGTCACATTGGCATGGAAGTTGAAGGAAGCATGATTATTGGTGCTTTTAAGGATATTGACTATATTTTAAGTCATAACAGATATGACAGAGTAGTTTTAGCCATTCCATTAATGTACTATTATCGTATCAATGAACTGGTTGAAAGCTGTGAACGTGTTGGTATTAAAGCGGAAATCATTCCGGATTACATTAGGTATTTTCCTGCACAGCCGTCAATAGACATGATTGAAGATATTCCAATCATTAACATCAGGTATGTTCCTTTAGATGATGATTTCAATAAATTCTTAAAATATGTTTCTGATTATGTGATTTCAATAATTGCAATTATAATCACTTCCCCAATCATGATTTTAACAGCTATAGCTATTAAATTAACTTCTCCAGGTCCAATCATCTTTAAACAGGAAAGAATAGGTCATAACGGCAAGCCATTTATGATGTATAAGTTCCGCAGTATGAAAGTTCAAGATCCAAGTGAAGAAAAATCAGAATGGACAACTAAAGATGATCCAAGAAAAACCAAGGTTGGAGATTTTATCAGAAAAACTAGTATTGATGAATTACCTCAATTTTTCAATGTATTAAAAGGAGACATGAGTGTTGTAGGTCCAAGACCTGAAAGGCCATATTTTGTTGAACAGTTCAAAGAGGAAATTCCAAAATACATGGTCAAACATCAGGTTAAACCTGGTCTAACCGGATGGGCTCAAATCCATGGATGCCGTGGGGATACATCTATTAAAAAACGTATCAAATATGATATTGAGTATGTAGAAAACTGGCACATGGGTTTAGACTTGGCTATAATGATTAAAACTGCCGTTAAGAAAAATCCAAATGCATATTAGCACTTTTTCACTTTTTCATATTTGTGCACTTGGGTAATATTTATATTGAAATTTTTATTAATAATGATATGAGCGATTACTTCACAAATGCTCTCTCTAATACTTTATATACAAAACAATTATAAATTAATAATTAACTTTCTATGAGGGTTTGGTATGCAAGAAGAAATTTTACAATTATACGAAAAAATAGAAGATCAAATTTCACAAGAAGAATTCCTCGCCGAAATGGAGGAAGTTCGTGAAAGCTTTGGTATAGATTTCATAGACGATGTCGATTGTGCTCGTGAAGTCCTAAAAAACCATGGTATTGATGTTAATCATGAACTTTCAAAAGAGGAATCAACTCCAACAATGAGTGATGAAATTAGAGAAATATACGATGAAGTTAAAGACAAAGTATCTGAAGATGAATTCCTAAAAAGGATGGAACATTTCAGAAAAGAAAATGAAGATATTTCCTTTTATGCTGATGTTGATTTTGCCAAAATGGTTAAAGGTGAATTTATAGATGAAGAAGTTGAAACAGTTTCCGAACAACCGGAATACTCTACCAACACTATCAGTGAACTTGAAAAAGGCAGTAGGGATGTAACAATTTCCGGAAGAGTAATTTCAATTTCAAATCCAAGATCATTTAAAACCCGTAAAGGTGCAAGCGGAGAAGTTTGCAATGTCGAGTTAAAGGACAATACTGGTGCAATAAGATCAGTATTCTGGACTCCAAATATAAAACTCATTAAGAATTTTAAAGAAGGAGACATTATTCAAATTAAAAATGTAGACATTAAAGAAGGATATTCAGGTCTTGAAGCAAACCTAAGACCAAGATCAACTGTCATACATTTGGAAGAAGACCCTTCAAAATTCCCGGTTTATGAAGAATCAATTACAAACATCGCTGATATTCAAGGAGAAACCAAAGTTAACATCATTGCAAGAATCGTCAGAATTCCAACAATAAGAAGTTATGAAAAAAATGGAAAAGAAGGAAAAGTCGCCTCTATTGAATTGCAAGATGCTTCAGGAAAAATCACATACACCTTATGGAATAAGAATGTTGAACTTATTAAGGATTTAGGCCTAGAAGACGGCGATACAGTTAAAATACTTCAAGCCCAAGCACGTGAAAGGACAAATAGGGATGGCGAAACTGAAATTTCCCTTACTCATTGGGATGGAAGAATAATTAAAGGAGACTTTGACGTTCCTGAAATCCAACAGGAATTTTCTCAAATCGGTGATTTAAGCGAACAAAAAGACGTTTCAATAATTGGTATAGTTGCAAGGCTTCAAGATATCAAGACATTTATTAGAAAAACAGATCAAAGTGAAGGTAGATTAAGAAACTTTGACGTTAGAGATACAACCGGTGATATTAGAGTCACCGTTTGGGGTGACGATACTGAGTTACCATTAAATAAAGGTGATATTGTCAAAATCATCGGTGGAGATGTCCGTTATGATGAATATACTCAAAGTCAATATTCAATGAATACCAACTTCAATACTCAAATTTCCATTAATCCTCAAAACCTATCAATTGAACAATTGGATGAATTCGAATCATTAAAAAATGAATTAAGACCAACTCCAATCGGGGAAATCTTCACAATCGATGAAGACGGAATTGAACTTGATGTAGTTGGAAGAATCCTTTCAATTGAAGATGCACGTGAATTTGACAGAGATGACGGAACTGTTGGTATCGTTCGTTCTGTTCTTTTTGCAGATGAATCCGGTAAAGTTAGATTATCCCTGTGGAATGAAAGAGCCCAAGAGGAATACAATGTCGGTGATGCATATCAAATTGAAAATGCAAGAACCAGACTTGGAATGTACAGTGTTGATTTAAATATTGGTGGAGGCGCTAGATTAATTAAATTATCCGAAGAACAGGCATCTGCAATGTTTATTCCTGAATTATCCACATTAGAAAAAGCTCTGTATGATTACAAAAATATCAGTGATGTCGATGAAGACGATCAGGATATCATCGTTATAGGTAGAGTAATTGAATTGTTAGACGTTCGTGAATTTGACAGAGATGACGGAAGTCAAGGATATGTTAGAAATATGGAAATAGCTGATGATACAGGTTCTCTAAAAGTTGTTTTATGGGATAGTGACGCTCAAAAAGAATTTGAAGTTGGCCAAGCAATCAAATTGCAAAATCCTCGTTTCGGTCTAGACATGGATAATCGTATTGAAGCTACTGTAACTAGAAGCACTGCTATTTTAGAACCAAGTGAAAGCGAACTAGAAAAATTACCTTCCCAAGAAGAATTAATGGAAATGATTTTCGTTTCAAAACCAATTGAAGCTTTAGCAGAAGATGACACTAATGTTTGTGTAACAGGTACTATTAAGGAAGTTGGCACTGAAAGAACTATACTTAAAAAATGTCCGAACTGCAGAGCTAATGTTGAAGAAACAATTGATGAATATGTATGTGATAACTGTGGTCACACATTCGACGAACCAAGTTATTTATTCATGATTCCAACAAGAATAGAAGATGATACAGGTGAAATTCAAGTTACTTTCTTTGATAACTTAGCTGAAGAGTTACTTGGAATGAAAAAAGAAGAAGTTATTAGCCTTATTGATGACGGTTATGGAATTGAAGATAAACTTCAAGATTTAGAAGGCATTACTGTTGAAATAATTGCTAATGTAAGTTTTGATGAATACAATGAAGAAAATAGGTTAAGCCCTAAAAGGATTATATCTAAATATTATTAAATAAATTAAAGGAATGGTTGTTATGGTTGAATTAAGTGATTTACCAGGTGTTGGTGAAAAAACCGCAGAAAAATTAATAGATGCAGGTTTTGCAGACATGATGAGATTAGCTACTGCAACTCCAAAAGAATTGTCTGTAAAAGCAGAAATTGGTGAGGGTGTAGCGGAAAAAGTTATTGAAGCTGCACGTAGATCTGAAAATATTGATTTTGAAACTGCATTCGATGTACTTGAAAGAAGAAAAGATGTTGGTCACATTACTGTAGGTAGCCAAGAATTCAATGATTT
>CAZOYH010000062.1:0-9901 GCA_964583995.1 uncultured Methanobrevibacter sp. | reverse complement strand
GTTTCGGTTTGAATGTCTTCAATGAAAGCTTTGGTTTCAGCTGACAATTCATCATAGTTTTGCACACGGGCACAGTCGAATAATTTATCCACACATGTTAAAGCAATCTGAGTAGCCCCGTTTATTCTGCATGATTCTTTGGCAAGTTCCATGTCAAAGTAACCGATTCTTCTACGACGACCAGTTACAACACCATATTCTTCCAAACCTTTACTTTCAGCTTCTTCTTGAGTCATTTCAGTTGGGAACGGACCTTCCCCAACACGAGAAATATAAGCTTTAAATACATCAATGACTTCATCCACCATGGTTGGTCCAACACCAACATCAGCAGCAAAAGTGGATGCAGTAGTATCTTTACTTGTTACAAATGGATAACTTCCATAATAAAGTGATAGAGCAAAACCTTGTGATCCTTCAATGAATACATCTTCACCATTGTCAATAGCTTCATTAACCTCAAGTGAAACATCAGTAATGTATTCTTCAAGTTCTGGAATGTCACGAGCCAAATCAATAGTTCTCAATACACGGTCAGAATTAGCCGGTCCACAGCCGGAACCTGTACTTCCTATTTTTTTAGCTAAATGTTCAGAACTTTTATCCCTGTTCATGTGGTCTTCTGAGATGATTGCACATCTTGAATCAACACACATTCTTTCTTTTACATTATATTTTTTCAAGTCTTCAAATTCTTTAAATAATACATCCGGATTTACTAGAACTCCAGCACCAATCATGAGTTTAGCATCGGTATGTACGAAACCTGACGGGGTTAATCTTAAACCATACTTTTCTCCATTGAATTCAACAGAATGTCCTGCATTTGGTCCAACACCTGCACGAGCAATAATATCCGGTTTATCATTATCACAAAGGTAAGTTATGCATTTTCCTTTACCTTCATCACCCCATGCTCCACCAACTAAAATACTACAAGTCATTTAATAACTCCTAAAATAATTAATAATTGAAAATTGAGAAAATTTTCGTAACACTAATATTATATCATTTATGATTAAAAAGCTTTTGGAATATACAATGTTCATCCGCCAACAATATTTCACATAATATAAATATTATGTAAAATAAAAATGTAAAATACTATATAATAAAACTCAAGGTAATTTATATGCATATTGAAAGACAATATAGAGAACTGGAAAAAGTCGAGGAAGTACGTGTTTATAATGTGCACTCCGATGAAATCTTTAATGAGGTTCCCCCCGTTAGAAAACCTGAAAAGATTCGTTTTAGCAATGTTATGAAACATGTGCCTTCAGACATTAATGTATTTTTACCAATCGACGACGGAGAAGATTACATAGTAGAGCGAGTAGGTTGGAATTTGCTTGAAAGAACAAATGTTAAATTGGAAGATGTTGAAGGCCGTAAATTCAGTCAACTCTCACCATTCTACTATGAAGTATTTGCAGCTGCTTTTAGAGAAGTTTATAAAACTAAAAAAACAAAGGCCATGAGAGTTTTCTATTACATAAGTGACAAGATACAAACTCTTGCAAATGTTCATATTCTTTGTGATGAAGGTGAAATTTACGTAATTTCCGATTTGAAAAATACAACAGGAGAAGACAAAAGTTTTGAAGAACAAAAACTGGAAGATGATGAAAACAAAGCTAATATGATTGAGTACTTCTCACAAACCGGAAGCTATTATAAAACCAGAGACGAATTTACCTGGACACCAGGTATTTATAACATAATTAACCGTTCAAAAGAACCTGGCGATGCCCACTACAATATCATTTTTGATTTAGTAATCCCTGAAGACAGACCCTTAGTCGAAGAGCTTCTAGATACTATGAGTCCAGAAACTGATACATACGAAAATATTATTCGTATAAAAACACCCGGAGGACACATTAAATATCTAGACACATACCTTTACTCAAAATTTGATGAAAATGGTGAGGAAATAAGTCATTACGGTTTATTCAAAGACATCAGTGTTGATTCCCATAAACACATGACACGACCTGTTGATTTCATGTTAAACGGATTCAATCACAATTCCAAACTTTCATTACTTGTAGAACCGTTAAGCAAAAGATATGAGTTTAGTGAAGGATTCTACAAAATGATTGAAATTCCTAAAGAGGATTATATCCATAATATGGATGTTCTTAAAAACATTGTTGAAGACGAACCGAAAAAAGAACTTAAACGATTAATCGCAGGTGACCTCAAAGAAGTTAATACTGTATTTACCTACAAAGTAAACGGCGATGAAGACAACATGAAAATATGTGAACTGTTCATCGAAAGATTTTCATATGGTAACAAAGACCATAGTATCGGTTTTTTAACTGACATTACACTTTCACGTAAAAAACAACAGGAATTAATAAAATCAAATGCAACCAAAAATATCTTAATCAAAGAGGTTCACCACAGAGTTAAAAATAACCTGCAAGTATTAAGTAGTTTCTTAAACCTTGAGAGAAGAGCATATGGTGATAATCCAAATCGTATTTTGGACAACATGCAAGCACGTTTGTCTTCACTTGCACTGCTTCACGAAAAAACCTACAATACAGAAGACTTTATTAACATTAACCTTGAAGACTACATGCGTGATCAAGATTCAACCCTCCACATGTTATTTGGAGCAAAAAACATAAACTTTACATCAGAAGTTGACCCTGAAATCCACTTGTCAATCGATGTAATTACTCCACTGCTTTTAATCGTTGACGAACTTACAATGAATGCAATAAAACACGCATTCCCAGACCCTGACATGCCAGATAAAACAATTTCAAAAAAGATTGAATTTGTTGATGAACATATCTGTGAGTTAATATTAAGAGATAATGGTGTTGGACTTAAAGACCCTGATGCACTGATAAACCATAATTTAGGTTGGGAAATTATAAACAATTTAACTAGACAAATTAACGGAGAATTGGAAATTTTAGACTGTGAAGTCGGAACTGGATTTAAGATTTTATTCCCAGTTAACTTAGAACATACAATAGCATATCACCGCGAAATGTGGGAGAGTGAGAAAAATGAGAGTTGAAAAAGAATACAGGCGTATGGAAGACACCGAAGAAGTCCGCATTTATGATATTCAGGAAAAGGAATTATTTGTCCAAGTACCTCGAGAATTTGACTTGCCGGATTTTCCATTTGAAAAAACCTTGAGTAATATCACAAATGATATTGACATATTTATTCCTCATGATGATGGGAAAGATTTTATTGTGCACAGATTAGGGTTAGGTGCTCTTTCTAGAGGAAAAATTACACATGCTGATGTTTCAGGACGTTTACTTAGTAAAACATCCCCCGGATTTTTCAAGATTTTATCTGAACCGCTGCGAGAAGTATATCAAACTCATGAAACTAAAAAAATGAGATTCTATTATCACTTCCATGAAAAATTAGCCAGATTTTCAAATGTTAAAATAATCTATGATATGGGAAAACTCATATTAATTTCAGACCACAGGGACAATACAGAAAGCAGATTACATGTCCCTAACGATGATGGGTATGATGAAAAAGCAAATCTGATTGAATATTTCTCACAAACCGGAAGTTATTATAAGATTAACGACAGATATTCCTGGACACAGGGTATTTATAACATCATCAATCGTCAAAGAGAAGAAAACGACGAATACTACAACATTGTTTTTGATTTGGTGATTCCAGAAGACAAACCACTAGTTGAAAAAATACTTAGAGAACTTGATTCAGGAAGAACAACTTATGAATCAATAATCCGAATAAAAACCAATGATGGAACAATAAAATATGTTGAAATTAACCTTTATTCAAAATTTGATGAAAATGGAAAATTAATAAGCCGTTATGGTTTACTAAAAGACGTGAGTTCTGATTCCAATAGAAAAATGACAAGACCTGTCGACTTCTTACTTAAAGGATTTAAAAACAGTAAAAAATTAGCATTATTAATCGAGCCATTAAATGTAAAACAATATGAATTCTCAGAAGGTTTCTACTACCTTATTGAAATTCCTCCAGAAGAATACCACCACAGCCGTGAGGTATTTAACAATATTGTTGAAGAAGATGTTCAGTGCAGAATCTTAGAACTGCTTAATGGTGAAACTGACGAGCTTACAGAAAGATTCACATACAATGTACATGGTGACGAAAACAACCAAAAAATGTGTGAACTTTATCTTGAAAGATTCGAATTCGGTCATGACACTCACAGTATAGGGTTTATAACCGACATTACTGAAGAGAAAAACAAACAGATGGAATTGATGGAAGCTAATGCACATCAAACTGTTTTAATTAAAGAGGTTCACCACAGAGTTAAAAATAACCTGCAAGTTCTTAACAGTTTCTTAAACTTAGAAAAAAGAGCATATAAAAACAAACCAAATGTGATTATTGACCATATGCAATCCAGGTTATCTTCTCTAGCTATCCTTCACGAAAAAACATACAATACCACCGACTTTAAAAATATTAATTTAAGTGAGTATATTGTTGATCAGGATAGTCAACTTAGAGGTTTGATTGGACTAAGAGACGGTATTGAATTTGAATCTGAAGTGGATGAGGACTTAGTATTGACCATTGAAGTAATTACGCCATTACTTTTAGTTATTGATGAATTGACTATGAATGCCATTAAACATGCATTCCCTGATAAGTCAGTTCCAAACAAAAAAATCGTCAAGAAAATTACTAGAATTGATGAAGATACTGCTCAATTGATTTTGAGAGACAATGGAGTTGGTATTGAAGATCCTAAAGCAATTACGAAAAATCTAGGATGTGAAATTATCAAAAATCTCACAAAACAATTAGACGGACACATCGAATTATTCCAACATGAAAACGGAACCGGATATAAATTAATTTTCCCAATTACAATGGAACATACCATTGAAGGATGAGGATTTAAAATAAACTATAAATAAAATGAAAAATAGATAATTAAAATTGTTAATTGGAAGGATAATATGAATGAAAGAATATTAGTTGTAGAAGATGAAGCAATTACTGCATTAGATTTAAAATATAGTTTAGAAGAATTAGGTTACGAAGTTATTGACACTGTTGATACTGGTCAAGATGCAATAGATACCGCAGCAGAACAAGTACCTGATGTTGTTTTAATGGATATTAAATTAAAAGGAGACATGGAAGGTATTGAAGCAGCAGCAGTAATTTCAGAATGGAATATTCCAATCATTTACTTAACTGCAAACACTGATACAGATACTTTCGAAAAATCCAATGTTAAAGGTTCATACGGATTTGTTTCAAAGCCATACGACATTAACAAATTAGATAAAACCCTTAAAATAACTATCAACAGAGCAAAACTCGAAGCTAAAAAATTAAATGACGCAAGTGGTTTTACAGAATAGATAGATTTAAATGACTGAATTAACATTAATCGAAGGTAGACCTAAGGTTTTCATTATAAGCTCAGATAAAGAATTAATTAACGAAATCAGAGAGTATATTGAAAATTATAAATATGATTTAGTAGGTCACGCTGGAAACAAAGGAGACATATTTTCTGAAATTGACAGGAAATCTCCCAACTTACTTTTTTTAGATACTGATATTGAAGGTATCGATTTATTAGATTTAGCTGGTGATTTGGAACTTTTCAATATTCCAGTCATATTGATAGTTGGAATGCGCTTCGATGAAACAGTGGACGAATTATTAACCAGTAATCCTTTTGGTTATTTACTCAAACCACTTGAAGAAGGAGAAGTACAACGATCCATGGCTGTAGCACTTAAAAAACATGAACAAAATATTTTAAGTGTAAAATATGCGCAAGACAAAATTAGAGAAAAAAACGTGGAACTTGTTATTGAAAAATCAGACTCAAGTTTTCTTTTAATTTTATGTGTGGCATTGATTATTTTAGCAGTACTTACAAGAAATGCAACCTGGCTTCAATGGTTGCTTTTAATACCTACATTAGCCATGCTTATCAACTCCATTGTAAGTATTAAAAAACAAAAAGAAGTAATTCCATACAACGAAGGCGAAGAACCATTTATCAGTATTTTTATTCCAGCACACAACGAAGAATACACTATTGAATCTACCGTCAGAAGCGTTTGCTCATGTGATTATGAAAAAGATGGTGAACCTAACTTTGAATTAATTGTTGTTAATGACGGATCTACTGATTCAACTGGTGAAATTTTAGCAGGTCTTAAAGATGAACTTCCACAACTTAAAATCGTTACAAGACACCCTCCAAGATCTGGAAAAGGTAAAGGATTTGTTTTAAACGATGCTTTAACTTTATCTAGAGGAGAAATAGTTGGAGTATTTGATGCAGATACTCAAGTTAAAACAGATTACTTACATAAAATTGTAAAATATCTTAATGGAGATATTGATGGAGTACAATCAAGAGTAAAAATGTTTAACAAAAATGAAAACTTTTTGGCTCGTATGCAGCATGTTGAGTTTGCAAGTTTTGGAAATACATTGATAGCTAAAGATAATTTAGGTCACACCGGATTTTTAGGTGGAAACGGGCAGTTTGTAAGAAAACAAGCAATTATCGACTCAGGAAGATGGGACGGATTTGCTGTTACAGAAGACTTAAACCTTGCTATAAAGATTATTCTCAATGGTGGAAAAATACGTTACTGCGGTGAATGTGCAGTATACCAGGAAGCAGTTACAGAATGGAAAGCGTTTTTCAGACAAAGAGTAAGATGGGCTATCGGTAACTTTGAAACATTATTTGTATATCTTCCCCAAATTTTAAGATCAAGAATATCAATTGCTAAGAAATTTAATGTAATTGAGCACATTTCATTCTACAGTTTTAATTTGTTAATCTTTTTCGGATTTATTGTTAGTATTATTAATGTTATTTCATGGTTCCTTTTCCACAATGTTACTATCATCAGAATGGAAGCACCATTTGTTGTTGGTATATTATCCGTTATTTCATTTTTCCCAGGTATCTTTTTAGCACTTTCAAGAGACAAACCTTCTGCTCAGGAATTTGCTAAAGATTTAATAAAATATTACGTTTATTGTTTCCATTTAATTCCATTATTCTTCCTTACAATGATGGAAATGATGACAAGAAAAGAAAGAAAATGGGCAAAAACTGTGCATAAGGGAGGTAACAAATGAGAAAACAAGATATGTTCCGTGGATTAATAATTATAATTCTCATAATAATTATTGCGGCGAATATTAATGGAATTAATAGTTTTTTAAGTGTTCATACTGATAAAACTGTTGATTTTGGACATAGTGTAACTGTAGTTCCTCATGCGTGGAATACCACTGAAGAACTGAATTTAACTAATCAGTCCAAAACTCCTCATGCAATCACTAATGAATATGTTTATATTGACCATTGGGATGATTGGCCGGAAGACCATATTACAGCTATCTCGGAAGCGAAATTCAGAGCAATGGAAGATGGCGGTTATAAAGTTTTGAAAAATGAACACACCACCATATCAGGTGTTGAAGTTTCAAAACAATATTTCTCAAATCCTTCAAGAGATAATGATCAAATATGGAGCCATGTTGGTGTAAATTATGTATTCCCTAAAGAAGATACAAACTATGCCATACAAGTTCACTATTTCACATCACACGACTACAACAATTCAACATTCCTAAAAGAAGTTGATGATCGTGTTGAAGATGACATGAGCAATATTCACAACAATGATTACAAAGCATTTGCTTCAATGATAAGGCATGGTTTTGAGTTTGTCTCAAACCTTGCTTTTAATCAATAAGACAGTTAATAATTTTAATAGATATTGAAAATGAATAAAATAAAATATCTATTAAACTAATTTTTTTAAATTATAAACTTAAAATCATACAAATTCATTTTTTAGTATACATCAACGGATGATTTTCACACATTGGATCTTTAATTAAATTTCTTTTGAGATGATAATTTAAAAAGTAAAGCATCCATTCATTAGACAATTCCCTTAAACTTCCATCATCAAGCCTTTCAAAAGGAGTGAAGAAATCCATTTGATCTCCACCGGCAACAATAGCAATATCTTCGCATTCAACAAGAATAAAGAAGTCATTGCGAATATTGTGAATATCAAAATCATCAACAATTGAAATAATCTTATCTTTTTTGAAATTATAAAAAAAGGTATTCAAATATTCAAAATCGATGAATTTAACCTCAATAACATCAAAAACAAATTCCTCACTAAGTAAACGATTTTTATAATCATATTTGGATAAAAAATCAACATCCCAAATATTATTGAAAAAAGCAGCGAAAAATGAATTTTCTGCAAAACGGACAGTTAAAGAACAATCATCTCCAGATTTAGGTGAACCAAGTTCCACATCGCTAAAAGTTAAATAAATGGAATCCTGAGATATTTCAAGAGATGTCCATTTACCCGAATTAACCATCACATCACAAATCAGCTTTAAAGATCGTGTATTCATTTTATGCACCTATATAAACTTCATATGCTCCTTCGATTTCATATTCATTATCAGCACTAAAAGACTTGTCCCATTCAAAAGGATTAATTTTAATTTGGTTGTTAATGGTTTCATCCCATTCAATTTCAAAGTTTGCATCTTTAAGTGATTTTGCTACAATTTTTCCGATTTCTAATGCTTGAGATTCATCATTTTCAAAATCGCCGAATGTGATATTCAGGTAATTTTCAATTAAACATTCCTCAACATCATCAAATGTATAAAAACAAAAGCCTTTTGGAGAGAATTTATTGTTTTTTAGATGTACAAACAGTTCAAATACATCAGCCACCCCCTCTTCAATATCAAAACCGCAATTGTGAACTGCAACGATATTTTCTTGAGACAGAGAAGTGAAAACATTCTCAAGATTATTGAAATTAACATTTGAAGGTTCATTTAAAGAAATATCAATTTGAGAAAAATCCAAGTCTTCCTCAATGAATTGGTCTTCCAGAATTTCCAATATTTCTTCTTTGCTGAAAAATCCGGATTTAGACAGTAAATCAACTAGATAATCAATTTCTTCAGCCAAATCAGGATTCATATTATCACTATTCATCTTCTTCATCGTACATTAAAATACGAGTTACATTTCCTCTTTCAGTAAAACCAGCGATGATACGGCTTTCACCAATTTTGGCAACTGCAAAGTCATCATGAGGTTTGAATCCATATCCTTTAAGCTTAGTATATGATTCAAAAGCAATTTTAGGATAAACTTTGAAGTTTTTCTGGAAATTGTAAAAAGTATTTCTGAATTTCAAAAGTGAATCATTTTCTTTTATTAAATCGGACTTAATGGCCACAAATATATCCAAGCCATCTTCAGACACTGCATAATATGCATCCATTTTAAGAAGTGAAGTGGCTGTCATTGCAATAGTGTGGCAAGTTTCAAAACTTAAACTAATAACTGGTGCGTTGAATTCAGGCAAATTAAATTTATCACCAATTTCTTTTATTTGTAAAGCGGATTTAATTAAATCTTTACCAAAGATATCCTCATTATCCCATGCCCAAGACCATTGATTTAAATCCTGTGAGTAAAATCCTAAAATTTGAACTGGAAGTTCAATATCACCAAAAGTTACAACTCCCTTTTCTATATCCAAATCGCCTTTAGTTTCTCCAATTAAATCTGATAAGTTTTCCTGTTTGTCTAAAGCTAAAGCACCATATTTGGAGAAAACTACTTTAAATGTATCATCTTCTTCAATAGCTACAGATTTTTCAATTTGTTTCACGTTAACACCTAAAATTCTAATTTTGAAATTCTATCCATTGCTTCTTTTGTATTTTCTAATGTGTTAAATGCTGTAAGTCTCAAATAACCTTCACCGCTTGGACCAAACCCTGAACCTGGAGTTCCAACAACATTAGCTTCGTTTAATAATAAATCGAAAAATGCCCA
>CAZOYH010000061.1:0-9982 GCA_964583995.1 uncultured Methanobrevibacter sp. | reverse complement strand
AAGTTAACGGTAAAACCTTCTCAGGTAAAACCAACGCTAAAGGTATTGCTACCATTAGCGTAAAAGTCGCTAAAGCAGGTACATTTAACGCTGTAGTTAAATTTGCTGGAGACAGTGCTTACAAAGCAGCAAGCAAAACCGTAAAATACACAGTTAAAAAATAGAAGAGATTTTAACTAATCTCTTTTCTTTTCTTTTTTTAAAAACACTTAAAAATAAAAAAAAATTTAATATATGTTCCTACGGCTGTAAGCAACATATATTATGAATATTCCGACTAAAATCAATACTATTTGTGGAAATACTGCTGCAACCAATGTTGGAATCACACCTAAAGTTACAAGCAACCACAAAACACCATAAATAACTATTAAAACACCAAATAGGATAGCTACCTTATATAAAATATCTCTTAAATCAGGAAGTGGCATCCCATTACCTCTAAAAGGCATATTATCACCTATAATTCTTTGGTTCCTTCAGGAGTTCCGACAATAACCTTGTCTACCATCTGTGAAAATATTCCATTTTCAACAACACCCGGAATTGAGTTTAAATCAATTTCCAAATGAGCAGGAGATTCTATTTCAGAAAATTTAGCATCAATGACAAAGTTGCCGTTGTCAGTTATTACAGGACCATCTTTTCTTTGGGCCATTCTTATCTCACAACTTGCACCCATGTCTTCAAGTGCTTGTATAACAACTCTAGATGCGTCAGGCAATACTTCAACAGGCACCGGGAAACTTCCCAAGGCATCTACACATTTTGACTCATCCACAATAACTATAAACTCTTTAGCAGCATAATCTACTATTTTTTCTTTTGTGTGGGCTGCTCCACCACCCTTAATTAGATTGAAATCACTATCCACTTCATCAGCACCATCAACAGACAAGTCAATGTCATGCTCTTCTAGAGTAGTTATCGGAATATTCCACTGTTTTGCAATTAACAGTGACTGGAATGATGTAGGAATCCCCATGACGCTTATTCCTTCATCTCTGATTCTCATACCAACTTTTTCAATGAAATAATGGGTTGTTGAACCGGTTCCAAGTCCTAAAACCATTCCATCTTCTACATATTCCGCAGCCTTGTAACCTGCATTTTTTTTACTAGAATCATTACTGCTAGCATTTTTCATTTAAATCACAAATCCTAAAGTAAGTTTATTGAGTTTTAATCCTTTTTTACAAGCTTCCTTATGTTTTCCATTGTTTTCCAAAACAATACACTTATCATTTTCAATTAACCCATCAGGGAAACATAAATCATGATAGTCACATTTTTCATCACAATCAGGAGCATTATATGTAAATGTTGATCCTTCAAATATGTTTTTGGAAGTTGTTAATACATCAATTTTAGCTCGGTCAATTTCAACAGGAATTACAGTCTCTTCAGCATGTATTGGACATTTTTGTTCCGTATCTTTAACACCAGTCACGACATATTTCCGGTTTAGCTCTAAGTTTCCAACACAGGATGATTTAAATCTGCAGTTTTCACATTCGTCGGCAGGACCTAAAAATACAAATTCCTGACCTTCTTTTGCTAAATCTTTACCAATTAATGTTATCATTTAAATCACCTCTGTTTTATGAGCAAGCTCATATGCTGCTTCTTTTGAAATTCCATTATCACCTAAAATTGTGTATCTCTCAGGTCTGATTTCATGAGCCATCACCAATGCTTCAATAATGTCCTCATCTGCAATGTTTAACTCTTTTGCAGTTGTTGGAGCCTGTACTGCTTTAAGAGCATCTCTTATTGCTTTCCAGTTTCCTCCATGAAGATACATCATCATTATTGTTCCAACACCACATTGCTCACCGTGTAAAGCAGGCTTATCTAAAATCTTATCTAAAGCATGTGAGAATAAATGTTCAGAACCGCTTGCAGGTCTTGATGAACCTGCAATGCTGATTGCCATTCCACCACTGAACAAGGATTTCATAACAATTCTTGCACTAGGCTCAAGGTTAGGCTTGATATTGGCAATATTATCTGTAATCAGATGAGCAGACATGATAGACAGTGCTGCTGCGGATTCGGAAAATGATTCGTTTTTAAGCCTGTGTGCCAGTTCCCAATCCTTAATCGCTGTAAAGTTTGCAATCAAATCTGCACAACCTGCAGCTAAAAGCCTAAATGGAGACTGTGCTAGAACTTCTGAGTCTGCAATAACCGCAATTGGTGAGTGTGCTGTCATTGAAATTGAAGTATCCGGGTTTTTTATTGATGCCATAGGAGATACAATACCATCATGTGAAGCGGTTGTTGGCATGGATACAAAGTATACGTCCTGATTGTATGAAGATAATTTAGCCACATCAATAACTTTACCTCCACCAATACCTAAAACTGTGGTATCGGGAGTAATTAATTCTTCAACTTCTGATATTGACTCTTTAGATGCATTATCTACTTTAATAACATCATATTCAATATCATCTTTTTCCAGGCTTTCGATTGCAGGAACAGCACCCACATTATATGTATGAGTGCCTGTAACAATCAAAATCTTTTTATCTAAATGTAAAGACTTGCAAATCTCACCAGTATCCTTAATAATACCAGGGTCAATGTAAACTTCACGAGGCATTTGTATTTTCCTATTGCTCATAATATCTCCTTAAATTAAATTATACACTAATATATATGTATAAAATAATTTAAATAACTTTCTTATGAAATGAAATTATACTTAATAATTGTTTAATCATTAATTTAAGATTAAGACTAATCAGTTTAAATGCAGAAAAAAATAGTTAAAAATTGAAACACCAGAAAAAGGTATGTTTTTCCATAGATTCACTGAAAAATGCAATTCCTACTAATTAATAGTTAATATCAAAAATAACATTAGAAACATTGCTAATTAAACAGTTAAAATCACAAAAAACATATTGCAACTAAATATGTGAAACAAATTATATTATTATTCCTTTTTAATTGTTTTAACATCTAAATATTTGATAATTATCAAATAACTTTAATACTCATTAAAAACAAATAATTTAATATTATAAAAATTATTTTAGGTGATACGGTGGAAAATTTTGACGAATGGTTTCATGATATTTTAGAAAATGCAGATATAACCGATTCAAGATACCCCATTAAGGGAATGGCAGTTTGGAGACCTTACGGTTTTCAAATCAGAAAACATACAATGAATATCATTAAAAAATTATTGGACACAGACCATGATGAAGTGCTGTTTCCTCTTTTAGTTCCTCAAAGCGAACTTGCAAAGGAAGGAGAACACGTTAAAGGATTTGAAGAAGAAGTATTTTGGGTTACAAAAGGCGGTAAAAATGACTTAAATGAACATTTAGCACTTAGACCTACCAGTGAAACCTCAATCTATCCCATGTTTTCCCTATGGATTAGAACACATATAGATTTGCCTATAAAAATGTATCAGATAGTTAACACTTTTAGATATGAAACAAAACACACAAGGCCGTTAATACGTGTTCGTGAAATCACCACATTCAAAGAAGCACATACTGCACATGCAACTAAAGAAGAATCCGATGAACAGATTCAGGATTTTATTGGAAGATACAAACAGTTCTTCGATGATTTGGGAATTCCATATTTGATTTCCAAAAGACCTGACTGGGACAAGTTTCCGGGTTCCGATTACACAATGGCATTTGATGTAATCATGCCTAATGGAAAAACCTTACAGATTGGTACAATCCACAATTTAGGCCAAACCTTTGCAAAAACATTCAATATCCAGTTTGAAGACAAAGACGGCGAGCACAAATATGTCTACCAAACCTGCGCAGGAGTATCAGACAGAGTAATAGCCTCTCTAATTTCAGTTCATGGGGATGAAAAGGGTTTACGTTTACCACCGAAAGTATCACCGAATCAGGTAACAATTATCCCAATTCTGTTTAAAAAAGGAAAAGAAGAAGTTTTAGCTAAATGCAGCGAGATTAAAGAAACTTTAGAAGCAAGAGGTCTTAGAGTAAATATCGATGACAGAGACATCAGACCAGGTAAGAAATTCAACGACTGGGAGTTAAAAGGAACTCCTGTTAAACTTGAACTCGGACCACGTGATTTAGAAAACAATATCACTATTGCAATGAGCAGAGATACAGAAGAAAAAGTTGAAATCACTTTAGATGATAATTTAGCAGATAATATCCTCGAATTATTAGACAAATCATCTGAAAACCTATCCAAACAGTCATGGGACTTCCAGGCTGAACATGTCAAATTTGCCGAAACTCTTGAAGAGATTCCAGAACTTGTTGAAGCAGGAAACGTTGTTAAATTCTACTGGAGTGGAGATGAAGAAGTCGGCCATGAAATCGAAGAGAAAACAGGTTATGACGTTTTAGGTATTCAAGAAGAAGTATCAGAAGGCAAATGTATCGCAAGCGGCAGAGATGCCAAATATATTGCTTTAATAGCTAAAACATACTAGTGATATTATGGATGACATCTACGCAATAATTCCTGTCAGCAAATTCAAAAATGCTAAAACAAGACTTTCTCCATTTCTATCAGAAGCAGAAAGGGAAAAACTTCTAAAGGTAATGCTTCAGGACGTGACTGACACTTTAAAAAAATATGTTGATAAGATTTTCATCATCAGCAGAGACGAAGACGTTTTAAGTTATGCAGAAAGCCTTAACTTAAACACTATTCTGGAAGATGAAAATTCGAATTTGAACAAAGCATTAACCCAAGCAATGAAATATTGTAAAGGAAAAGCAAAAAAAATCATTATTGTTCCTTCAGACATTCCATTAATTGGAAAGACAAATGTCCAAATGCTTATTGATGCATCCAAAAGCCTTGATTTTATCATAGTTCCGTCAAAAGGTGGCGGAACCAATATGATTATTATGAAACCGTTAGCTATCCGTACAAGATTTGAAGGATTCAGCTATAAAGAACATGTGCAGGCTGCTGAAAGGAAAAAGTTAAACCCGCAGGTTCATGATTCATTATTTATGGCATTGGATGTCAATACTGCTGAGGATTTAGGAGAAATAATGATTCACGGCGAAAAAACCCACACCAGAAAATACCTTAAGGAGTTAAAGGTAACCTTTGAACCTTTCCGTGGCTCTGAAAGAATAAAAGTTACAAGAGTTGATTAGATGATTGTAATGAGCATAGCCGGTGTTGACCCGTCAGCAGGAGCAGGAGTTTTTGCCGATTTAAAAACATTTCAGGCAATTGGAGTTTATGGAACAGGCATTGTGACTGCACTAACAGCACAAAATCCATATAAATTCTTTTCAACGCAACATGTTAGTGAGGAATATATCTCAGAGCAGATTGACTCCGTAATGGATTCATATGAAGTGGAATTTATTAAAACCGGAATGTTATACTCACCTGAAATAATCAGATTGGTTTCAAAAAAGATTAAAGAGTACAACCTGAAAGCCGTTGTAGATCCAGTTATGGTTGCAACTTCAGGAGGCAATTTAACTAAAGAAGCCTTGGCAAGTGCTTTAAATAAATATCTGCTTCCAAAAGCCATTTTGACAACACCGAACGTCAGCGAAGCAGAAAAATTAACTGGTTTTACTATTAAAAATAGAGAAGATGCAATTAAAGCATCTGAAATGATTGAATGCAACAATATCATTACTGGAGGCCATTTAGATGGAAACAACGTCATAAATATTGACGGTGAAATTACAATAAAAAAACAGGAACTGATAAAAACCGACAATCTTCATGGTACAGGCTGTAATCTGTCATCGGCAATTATTGCTTATCTGGCGAAAAATAATGATTTAAAAACTTCAATTTTGAAATCCCTTGATTATGTTTATGAAGGAATAAAAAATGGAAATTATGGAACATTAATTGCAAAAATACAGTTGGAGGCAGATGATATTGAAAGTAAATAAAATTATAATCACATTAATCCTTTTATTAAGTATTTTCATGATTGGTTCTGTTTGCGCATGTGAAAATATCACAGATGACAATTTATCCCAAATAGACAACAGTGATGTATCAATAACTTTAGAAAATGATGACATTGAAATAGCAAATGATATCAATATCACATTTGACAATCAGATGTGGAAAGAAAATCTAAGCGAAATAAAAGTTCAACTACCCGAAAACGCCACAGGAACATTCTGTTTGAAAATAGGTACTTTAGAAGTTTACAATCAGACAATTAACAATAAAACACTTAGCATTCCAGTTAAACTTCCAAAACCATTATTCCCTTACATTATAGAAAATATTTATCCTCCAAGAGACTGTACAAACTATAAAGTTACTGCATTTTACAATGACATTGAATTAAATCTCACAAACTCACTTCTAAGTGTTATGAATTACCCTCCAAATTATGAATATTTATGGGGAATTTCAAGTGAAGTTATCCAATATGATACGTCATTGTGGAATATGATTATGTTTCCACGTTCTGCAAACGGAATTGCAGAAATTTATGTTGACGGCAAATTAATTACCAATACAACAGTTAAAGGACCATATGTTTATTATAATTCAAGTGAAGTGGTTAATTTAGCTTTAGGAAACCATACAATGAAGATAAACTATTATGGAGATACATATTATCATGATGCAAATAAAAATATTTCATTTGAAATAGTGAATGTCAAAATTGACATTCCCCAAAAGATTTACATTGGTCATGACGATTGCATTTCAGTAGATGTCTTAAAAAATACATCAGGCACTGTAAAAGTGTATATTGATAGTAAATTAATCTATACTGGCGTTACTGAAAATGGAAATCTCATATTATCTTTGGAAAAATACCTGAAATTTAATAGTAGCCATGTAACAGTAGAATTTATAGGAAAAGAGTTTTCAAGAGAAAAAACAGTTCCAATCAACATTACATATGACTTTGGTTATTATGATGGAGGTTCTGTTTTCACATATGGTGAGGAAAACATTATCGAGATGATTCTGCCAGATACATTAAACAATAAATTGTTAACAGTAACCATTAACGGTACAGATTTCACTTTTACACATCCAGAATACTATATGAACAACATAGTTGAAGTTGATGTTTCTAAATTGGATGCTGGAAACTATACAATCAACATTACCTATCCTGGTGATGATAAATTTTACACTCACAGCGAAAGCTATAATTTTAGTGTTATTTACCGTGCAAATTATCCATATTATATAGAATTTGGAGATAACTCTTCCATTTACTTAAATTTGCCAAGTAATGCTGCGGGCAATTTAACTGTTTATGTTGATGGAACATTTTATAAAACTGTGAAATTAGCAGGTGGTAAAGCATCTATCAGAATTGACGATTTTATTCCTGGAAACTACAATTTAACCGCCATGTATTCCGGTGATGATTATGATGTAAAAAACACCACAGAATATACTACAATTAATCCAAAAATCATTTCTGATTACTTTTTTACCGCAGGTCAGGACAAGTCCATTACAGTTAAAGTTCCAAAAAACTGTAGCGGATACGTAATATTTTATGTTGATGATGACGAATACAATGTCACCCTCAAAAATGGGCAGGCTAAATTCTCTTATACAAATTTAGATGCTGGAAAACACCTTGTCTATGTAGAGTATTATGGAGACAATGGCTTTAAAATGGATGATGAAAATCTTATTACAATATATAAACCAAGACTCAAAATCATATCATCTAAAATCTATACAAATGGAGTTAATGTAAAGATTAAAGTTATTGACAATAAAAGGAAAGCAATTAAAAATGCTCAGGTAACCTTTAAGATTAATGGTAAAAAAATAAAAGCAAAAACCAACTCAAAAGGTATTGCTACTGTTAAAAGTAACGTTAAACTTCAAGCAAAAAAATATAAAGTTACTGTAACTTATAATGGCGGTAAAATATCTAAAACAGTTAAAGTAAAACATGTATTGTCCTTAAAAAAAGTCACTGTTAGAAAATCAGCGAAAAGCATCACATTAACTGCAAACTTAAAACAAGGAAATAAAGCCATCAAATCCAAAGTGGTGGCATTTAAATTTAATGGCAAAACATTCAAAGCAAAAACCAACTCAAAAGGTATTGCAAAAGTTACCATTAAAAACATCTTAAATAAACTTGCTGTTGGTAAAACCGTTAAATATCAGGCAAGTTACCTAAAAGATACTGTTAAAAAAACAAGTAAAGTTAAAAAATAGAGAGCAAAACTCTCTATTCAATCATTTTTTTTCATTCACTCATATCTAAGTTTTCAACAATTGATTCCTGAAGATCTATAAATTCAGCGGATTCCCTTTTTCTTGGCCTTTCAATATCCACTTCAACTATTTTTGCAATTTTACCAGGATTTTTATCCATAATTACAATTTTATCAGCCAGATATACTGCTTCATCAACATCGTGAGTTACAAAAACTATTGTGTTTTCAAATCTCTTCCAAACTCCAATGAGCTGTTCTTGAAGCTTGTGTCTATTTTGCATATCCAATGCAGAAAACGGCTCATCCATAAGCAAAATAGGTGAATGATTAAGCAAGGATCTAATAATTGCAACCCTCTGTTTCATACCACCTGAAAGTTCATGAGGATAGCTATCCTTAAAGTCAATTAAACCGACACTAGTCAGGTATCTTTCTGCAGCTGCAATATTTTCCTCTTTTGAACCCTGCTTTGTCATCTCAAGACCGAATGTCACATTCTGCAAAACTGTAAGCCACGGGAATAATGAGTATTGCTGGAAGATAACTGCTCTGTCACCGGACGGTTTTTTAACGACTTCCCCATTTGCAACAATCTCACCGGAGGTAGGATGGTCAAGACCGGCAATCAATCTTAAAAGTGTGGTTTTTCCACAACCTGACGGTCCCAAAAGACATACCAATTCACCGTCTTCAATGTTTAAGTTAATGTCTTCAAGAACAGATAATTTGTCTGTTTTTTTACTTTCAAAGGATTTATTAATATTTTTAACTTCAATTGACACACTTAACACCTACCAGAAAATCCTATCTTGAGCTTTTGTGAATACAAAGTCAAATGCAAGTCCAATTAAACCAATTACAAGCATACCTACTACAGTTGTACCTGTATCAAAGAGATTGGTTGCTGTTAAAATCATGTAACCTAAACCGCTGCTTGAACCAATCATTTCCGCTGAAATTGTACACATCAAAGCAATTCCTATACCTACTTTTAGCCCAGAAACAATATACGGTACTGTAGAAGGCACCACAACACGTCTTAAAACATTCCAATCATTAGCTCCTAGAGTTTGAGCAGATTCAACTAAAACATTATCAGTTCTCTTTACACCATCAATGGTATATACCAAAATAGGAAATACACATCCCATGAATATGATAAATACTGCAGGGACAGTTCCTATACCAAACCATAAAATTGAAAATGGAATCCATGCAACAGGTGGAATTGGCCTTAAAACACTTATTACAAATGTACACAAGTCTTCCAATGTCTTATACCATCCAAGCAATATTCCAACTGGAATTGCAACAATGGATGCTAAAATCAAACCTGCAAATACCTTAAACAATGTGTCAATAGTATTTGTCAGAAGTTTACCGTTTTCAATTACCACCCATGCGGAGTTAATCACATCAATAGGGCCTGGCAATATATATGAAGAAAACAAACCCATTCCGTTAGTTATCATATACCAGAAAAAGATTAGAATAATCGGTACAATCAATGGAACGAATTTATTCTTATAATTATCAAACATCACATCACTTAATTAAAATTTTTATACACTAATAGTTATGTTATCATAATATAAAAACTTTGAAAAAAAATAATTAAGAAGCATCGGCAACTTCAATTGCCTCTACTTCTATACCTTTATCTAATTAATACAAGAATACCCCAACTTCTGCAAGTTGGGGATGAATTGTAGGTTGGGATGTACTTTTGTAATATAGTTATTTTTAGGTCTTATTTTTTTGATTTAACTGATTTTTCTCTATTTTTTCATGTTGATTTTTAGTTA
>CAZOYH010000060.1:0-10023 GCA_964583995.1 uncultured Methanobrevibacter sp. | reverse complement strand
ATTAATTTACCATTGATTATAGCATCAAATCTTACTACACCAAATGAATTTTTAGAAATAGCTATTTCATTTAGACTTTCAGGCACTTTAACAATTTCACCATTTGATTTAAGTATTTCACCTTCCAGCATCATTCTCTTTTCAATGTAATAATTGCCATTAATCAAATCTGTTAATGCTTCTTTAATATTTTCAGGATTGATTTCGGTAAGATAACCTAGAGTGCCGGTGTTGATTCCGATGATTAGTTTTTCTTCAGCAATTCTTGAAGTCTTAAGGAATGTTCCGTCACCGCCAATGGAAATGACAATATCTGCACTTTCAATACTGTCTGTAACATCAATATCCAATTTTAAGCATTCACTGATTAATTTTTCTTTTGTTGAGATGGCAATTTCTTTGAATTCATCACAATTGATGTAGATTTTCATGAGTATCTTTATGATTATAATAACTACAAATAATTTGCCTTGAAAAAACTACCAATATAATTCAATTGATGGTTAATAATTTCAATAGTTAAACAAAAATCAGTAATTAAATTCATTGAAGTTGTAATTATTCTGGTGGTGTTAGATAATTTCAATAATTAATAATGGCACAATCAACATGTACAAATAAAAAAAGAGAAGTTAAAGTGAAATTTCATCAGCACCTATAACCTGAATTGTCATATTTTCAACAAAGTCATCACTTTCTTCACTAAAGTTTAAAAAGTGAGGTGAACGCATATGCTTTTCTAAAGCTTCTTGTGATTGCCATTTTTCAACAAAGGTTAAAGTATCATCAGTAATTGATTTTAAAAGTTGATAATCAATATTACCTTCCTCAAGTAAAGTTTCACTGATTAACTCTTCACTAAGTTCAATAATGCTGTCCTGACAACCCATTTTAGGTTCCACTTTTGCTAAAACTAAAAGATAATCCATAAATAATCACCTTAAAAATAGATATATTTTCATCATATTAAAGCTATTCTATTTTGATTTAAAAATTTTTCAAAAAATACATTAATTAAAAAACAGATATATTTAAACAAGTAAAATTTTGGAGAAAAAAGATGATATATTCTACAGAAATTGAAAATATGTGTCCTGTAAAAAAAGGTGCAAATCACGACCCTGCTCCAATTCCTGAAGAGGGAAAATGGGTTAAAGCAAAACAGATTTCAGACATTTCCGGTTTTACTCACGGAATCGGCTGGTGCGCACCACAACAGGGATGCTGCAAACTGACATTAAACGTTAAGGAAGGAATCATAGAAGAAGCATTGGTTGAAACATTAGGTTGTTCAGGTATGACTCATTCAGCTGCAATGGCAGGTGAAATACTTGTCGGTAAAACAATCCTTGAAGCATTAAATACTGACCTGGTATGTGATGCTATAAACACTGCAATGCGTGAATTATTCTTACAGATTGTCTACGGAAGAACCCAATCAGCATTTTCCGAAGGAGGTCTTCAGATAGGTGCCGGCCTTGAGGATTTAGGAAAAGGCCACAGAAGCCAAGTCGGAACAATCCACTCAACAAAAGCTAAAGGTCCAAGATACCTTGAACTTACAGAAGGCTACATTACAGAAATCGGTCTTGACGAAGACGATGAGATTATCGGATACAAATACATCAACTTAGGCGTAATGCTTGATGCAATAAAAGACGGTGTTGACCCAACTGAAGCAATTGAAAAGGCAACAGGACAATACGGAAGATTCGATGATGCAGCCAAAAAAATAGACCCAAGGAGGGAATGATTATGGCATTGTTTGAAAGTTATGAAAGAAGAATAGATCAAATCGTTCCTGTTTTGGAAAAATATGATATTAAAGATTTAGAGGAAGCAAAACGAATATGTCTTGATAAAGGATTTGACCCTTATGAAATCGTAAAAGGAGTTCAACTGATTTGTTTTGTAATCGCATGCTGGGCATACACTCTCGGTGCTGCAATAGCTATTAAACAAGGATGCGTTAAAGCATCAGATGCAGCAAAAGCCATAGGTGAAGGACTTCAGGCATTCTGCATACCAGGAAGTGTAGCTGATGACAGACAAGTAGGATTAGGTCACGGTAACCTTGCATCAATGCTTTTAAGTGATGAAAGTGAATGTTTTGCATTTCTAGCAGGTCATGAAAGTTTTGCAGCAGCAGAAGGTGCAATAGGAATTGCAAACTCCGCAAATGAAGTCAGAGAAAAACCATTAAGAGTAATATTAAATGGTCTTGGAAAAGACGCTGCATTAATCATATCAAGAATCAACGGTTTCACCCATGTTGAAACAGAATTTGACTACTTCACTGGTGAGGTAAAAGTAGTTAAAGAAAAGGCATACTCTGATGGTGAAAGGGCAAAGGTTAGATGTTACGGTGCTGACGATGTGCGTGAAGGTGTAGCTATTATGCATCTTGAAGGCGTTGACGTATCAATTACAGGTAACTCAACAAACCCGACACGTTTCCAACATCCTGTAGCCGGAACATACAAAAAAGAATGTATTCTTCAAGGCAAAAAATACTTCTCAGTTGCATCCGGTGGTGGAACAGGAAGAACTCTACACCCAGACAACATGGCAGCAGGACCTGCATCCTACGGTATGACTGATACACTTGGAAGAATGCACTCTGACGCTCAGTTTGCAGGTTCATCATCTGTACCTGCTCACGTGGAAATGATGGGACTAATCGGTATGGGAAATAACCCGATGGTCGGAGCATCTGTTGCTGTTGCAGTAGCTGTTGAAAAGGCAATGAAAAAATAGGGATTAAATTCCCTTTTTTACTCTTTTTTTTAGGTGTTTTAACATGTCAGATATGTGGGGGCTGGCTGCAAAAGGAATCTGTGAATATAATGGCAAAATACTGCTTTTAAAAATAAGATCCAAATCATCTCATGATGCAGGAAAATGGGAAATTCCAGGTGGAAAAGTCAAAAAAGGAGAATTTTTTGATGCTGCCCTAAAAAGGGAATACCTTGAAGAGACAGGTTTGGAGATAAATGTTGATTCATTATATAATGTCATTCAAAGGGATTATGTAGCCTGTAAAACCAATGAAAAGATTAAATCAATCCAGTTAATCATGAATGTAAGCTCTGATAGTGATGAAGTTACAATAAGTGAAGAGCATGATGATTACGGTTGGTTTACAAAAGAAGAAGTTTATCAGATGATTGATGATGGTTTACTTGCAACAGCAGCGGTTAATGCATTTTCAAAATCATAATTTTAAAGCGTTACAATTTGTAACGGTTTGATTATTCTAGTTTTAGTAATTTGGTAGCGTTTTCATAAAGTATCATGGAACGTTCCTTATCTGTCAAATCAATTTTATTAAAGTATTCCATTTCACTTTTAGCTTCCCACATTGGATAGTCTGTACCCCATAAAACCCTGTCGGCACCATATGCATGTATCAGCTCAAGTGCGGTTTCAGGAGTCAAATCATATAAGCTGGAACTTAAATCAACATATAAGTTTGGTGTTCCGGCCAGTTTCTCGGTTGCTTCCTGCCACATGCTCCAGCCTGCAAAATGAGCGCCTATAAATGTAATGTCTGGAAATTTGTCTAAAAATGGTTTGATTTGTTCCGGATTTGAATAGTTGTATCTGAAGTCCCCGCAGTGAACAAGCATAGGAACATTGCCTTTGCTTACAACTTCACCTATCCGGAATGCACGTTCATCATCCATTGCAAACCTTTGAAAATCAGGATGCAATTTAACTCCCTTAAGGCCCAGTTCAATTAAGTAATCGAAATCTCCTTGAATGTCATCACTGTCAGGATGCAGGGTTCCAAAACCTGTAAATAAGTTTGGATGTGATTTTACGGCCTGTGATATGAATTCATTAATTGACTTTACCTGTTTTGGAGTTGTAGCTACTGAGTGAACCAAGTAATGAGTTACTCCAACTTCACTGCCGTCTCTTATTAAATCGTCTAGTTTTCCATTTAAGGACATGTCTAAATCGTAAAAATCTCTAATTCCCATAACTGCTTTTTCAGCAATTTTTTCAGGATAAATATGACAATGTGCATTTATTACTTTTTGCATTTTAGTTAAACCACCAATTAATAATCTAGTAATATTTTAATTTTTTTTCTTTAAAATAGTTAATCGTTAATTTTTTTAATATGTTATAAACAATATTGTAACATGAAGTATTGTAAAGAATGCGGATATGAAAATGTTGAGGAAGCGCAATTTTGCAGAAATTGCGGTTCTAAACTTAAGGAAAGTGAAATGATTCATCCTGTTGATGATGCAAAAATAATTGTTAATGATAAATCAGATGAATCAATAATCACAAAATTGTTCTACAAAACTGATGAGTACACTGGACAATTACGTTTTGCCAAAACAAAATCAATTAGTATTGGCGTATTTGTTATTTTCTTTTTAATAGGATTAATTGTTGGAGTTGGAACTGAATCGATAATTGTTGTCTTTTTAGTAGCAATAATCTTTGGTTTGATATTTGCAATCCCTACATTTTTGCTTGGTTTTGTTTTAGGTTGGATAATAGACAAAATCACTCATTAAGAAATTAATATAACTGTTCACCAGTATATAGATTTTCTTCAGTATATATTCTAATTAATCTGTCTATTAAATCATCATACATCAGTCTGTGACCTACAGCTCCACCTTCTTTGGTCTTTACATTGTTTAGGGATTTATCTGCAAATTCACCACTATTGTTTATGATATACCACATTCCGTGAGGAGTGTAGATAAACAATTCGCCTTCACCGTCTTTTGCTCCATTTTTAAAGCTGTCCTGCGGGTCATATATTTTAGTTGAGTGAACTACAAGTCTTGAAAGGTCTTGTTCTGGTCTTGTTCCACTTTTTTCAAATAACATTTTTAGCCATTCATATGACTGGTCAATGAGATTTGCCTTTTTAAGGGGATCTGCAAATGCATCTTTTACTTTCTTTTGGCGTTTTTCTAAAGTGTTGGTAATTCCTAATATTTCTTCAACTTTTGAAACGTCCTTTTCAAGGCATCTCCAGCCTTCCGGCCTTCCTGTCACCTGAACGTTACCTTCTACAAAATCCATTCTTTTGAATTTTCTGAAATATGGTTTTACCTTTTCAAACTCATCATCAGGGATTTTTTGGTTTAATCCGTAAAGATAGCCATACTCATTGGCATCATAACATTTTGTTTCTAATTTCAGTTCTTTATTTTCTGTCATGTCATCGCCCAAAATTTGTTCTATGTTATATTAACAAAATGTTTCAATATAAACTTTGTTATAGGATATACAGTTTCAATTAAAAGTCAAAAAATTCATAAAAATGTTTAGAAAAATTTTAAATTTAATGGATTTTGATTATAAAAATCAGATTTTTAGAAAATTATTTTTATAATGAAAAATTAAAATATATTGCATGGTAAAAGTAAGCATTTTAGGTTCAACTGGAGTAATAGGCAAAAACGTTGCATTTACCCTTGCAAGAGCAGATACTGTTGATGAGATTGTATTCTTTTCAAGGCCTCAAAGTGTTGATAAGGCAAAAGGGGAAACGTTTGACATGTATGATGCTCTGGCAGCCGAAGATATCGATTGCAGGCTAACTCCTTCATGTGATTATAATGATATTGAGGGTTCAGCAATAGTTTTGATAACTGCAGGAACTCCAAGAAAGGAAGGTATGAAAAGAATAGACCTTGCAATTCCAAATGCAGAAATCGTTAAAAACTACGCTGAAAAAATTGCCGAGTACGCTCCAGATTCAATTATTTTAATAGCTACAAATCCTGTTGATGTAATGACAACAGTAGCCCTAAAGGCATCTGGTTTTAAGAAAAGTCGTGTTATAGGCATTGGAAACCACTTGGACTCCCTAAGATTAAAAGCTTACTTTTCAAGACAGATTGATGTAAACAGTTCCGAGGTTCACACAAGGGTTATCGGTGAGCATGGTGATCATATGGTTCCTCTTTTAAGTTCAACAACAATTGGTGGTATACCTCTTAAGTATTTCGTAGAATATGTTGATTTGGACATTACTCGTCTTGTCAACAGGCTTAAGAATGCCGGAAATACAATCATTTCAAAAAAAGGTGCTACTGAATATGGGCCTTCATTTGCTATTGCAAATCTGATTTCAACAATCATCACTGATTCCCATAAGGTATTAACAGTAAGCAGCTATCTTGACGGTGAAATTTATGGTGTTGAGGAGGTATCATTGGGAGTTCCGGCTGTTTTAACCAAAAAAGGTGTTGCGATGATTGTCCCGATTCATATGAATGACATTGAGAAAAAGGAATTCTTTGCAGCTGCAAAATCAGTTAAAGAAGTTACTGATAATGTCTTGGAGTATCTTAACTTATAAATTCTTTGAAATCAAAAATAATATTTAGTTGTAATTTTTGAGGAATTTATATGAGAAATTTAGTTAAGAAATGGACTGAGTCAAGTCTTATTTTAAAAATTGTTATAGGTCTGGTTATAGGTGCAGTTTTGGGAGTTTCTGTTCCAAAATGGACGATTATTGGTTTTCCAGGAGAACTGTTTGTAAGTGCTCTTAAGGCAATTGCTCCTATTTTAGTTTTTGTTTTGGTTGCTTCTGCTATATCAAAGGCAAGAAGTGGTATTGGTTCCAGATTCAAAACGGTTATTATTTTATATTTATTTAGTACTTTTCTATCAGCTATGGTTGCTATTATCGCAAGTACCATATTTCCGGTTACAATACATCTGACAGACGCCAGTACTGCAACTGCTCCTGGGGGACTTGGAGAGGTAATGACAAGCATGATTCTTTCAGTCTTTTCAAATCCTATTGAACTGTTATCACAGGGTCAGTATTTGGGAATACTGTTCTGGTCAATTGTATTTGGTATTGCTCTTAAGATGGTTGCAAGCGATACAACAAAAGATGTTTTAACTGACCTTGCCGATGCAGTTACTCTGGTTGTAAGAGGAATTATTCAATTTGCACCTATTGGTATTATGGGGCTTGTATTTTCTTCAGTTAGTGAAAGCGGACTGGGAATATTTACCCAATATGGTCAGCTGATCTTACTGTTGGTTGGATGTATAGCATTTGTTGCATTTGTAACTGATCCAATTATTTCTGCTGTTGCATTAAAACGTAATCCTTATCCTCTGGTTTTAACATGTTTAAGAGAAAGTGGAATTACTGCATTTTTCTCAAGAAGTTCAGCGGCAAATATTCCTGTTAACATGCAGTTGTGTGAACGTTTGGGTCTTGACAGGGATTTCTTTTCAATAAGTATTCCTTTGGGTTCCACAATTAACATGGAAGGGGCTGCAGTTACAATTACTGTCATGACTCTTGCTGTTTGTCATACTATGGGAATTTCAGTTCCTCTGCCGGTTACAATTGTATTGTGTATTATTTCAACAATCGGAGCTTGCGGAGCATCAGGTGTTGCTGGAGGTTCACTTTTATTGATTCCAATGGCCTGTTCTCTGTTTGGAATAAGTGCAGATGTGTCTATGCAGGCTGTAGCAGTTGGATTTATAATCGGTGTTATTCAGGATTCATGTGAAACTGCTCTTAACTCTGCAGGGGATGCTTTATTTTCTGCTACGGCAGAATATCATGACAGAGCCAAAAACGGCGAACCGGTTAATTTTTTAGGTGAATTTGCTAAGTAGGTGAATAAAATGAAATTGGTTGTTCAAAGAGTTACAAGTGCCAGTGTCGAAGTTGAAGAAAACATTGTTGGTGAAATTGCTGAAGGTCTAATGGTTTTAGTTGGCTTTGGTGTTAGCGACACTCAAAAGGAGGCTGATTATCTTGCAAAAAAACTTGTCAAACTTAGAATATTTCCGGATGAAAACGGCAGGATGAACAAATCAGTCATGGACATTAATGGCAAATTACTATTGGTTCCTCAATTTACATTATATGGGTCTACCAAAAAGAACAGGCCTTCATTTCACAAGGCATTATCTCCTGATAAGGCGACTGAACTCTTTGATTATTTTACAGATAAATGCAGCGAACATGTTGAAGTTGAAACAGGGGAATTTGGTGCATTCATGAAGGTCAGTCTGCTGAACAATGGCCCTGTAACAATCATTTTGGAAAAGGAATTTGACGATTAGTAACAATTTTAATACAAACATATAAAAAGTGTTAAGTAGTAATATAATTTTAGTAAAATCATGGGGTATTAAAATGATTGATACAAACAATAAGGCTCATGAGATAAAAAGATTAACCACTCCATTAACCCTTAAAGATTCAAAGGCTTATGATGATGAAGGCAAATTGCTTAAATGCAGTGAAACATTATCAGATGTCAGATTCGTTGTAGAGCCAACTCCAGGAATACTGAATGATAATGAAATCCTGCAATATGCTCCCCAATCCAAGGCAGCCTGTGAAATCCGCTTAAAAAGAGGTGTTGGAAAGATTTCAGATGTGTTGTTTTTACATGAATCAATCCCATGGATTTTCGCGTTTTACTATGTGGTACTGTTAAGTCTATCAATCATAGTAGTTTTCGGTGGAAATAAACTGCTGATGTTTATTTTATTGATTTTGTTCATACTTCCTTTGGTATACCTTTACTTGACTTTTAATGTTAACAGATATCCTAAAAAGGAGATTAAACAAGCTAAAAAAGCACAAAAAAATATCAAACAGGAGGTCAAAACTAGTGTCATCCAAGACACAGGTCTTGATTCACTTAAAAGATATGAAAAAGATATCAATAATCTAAAAACCTTATTTGACATTAAAGAGGGTGTTGTAAGAGATTTGATTAAAAAACGATTTGAACCACCTCAAATAACTTATGATAAGTTCATTTCAATTATAGACAGTTCACATAAGCTTTTTTATAATCAAGCCGATAGTGCATTAAATATTATTAACTTGGCTGTTGAAGACACTCCTAGAGTTGAAAAGGAAATAGAAAATAAAATTGAAGCCATGAAAAAAATCATTAACCAAATAGAAGAGCTGACTAACGAATTGGTTATAAACATTAATGATGATCATACAACCGAAGAGGTTAATAATTTAATAGATGATATGGAGAACTTAATAGGTTCTGTAAAAGAGTATTAGGTGATTAAATGACAAAAATCTGTCCGAATTGTGGTAGTGAATTACCTGACGAAGCGAAGTTTTGTGTAGACTGCGGATTTGCTTTTGAAAATGCACCGATAGTTCGCCAAAACAGCCTTATTAAAACAAGCAATTTGTTTTTAGTTTTAATTGTGGTTGTAATTATCATTGGGGCTACATTTATCCTGACATATAATGGTGGTGATAACAGTGGAGGTTCCGGTGACGTTGCAGATGATGTGGAACATGTCGGTTTGACAATTACGGATGTTGGTGGATATGATGGGGACAGTTCCTCTAAAAAAAGCTACACTTTATACACTTCAGCACTATTCTCCAGTGTTCCAGATGACAAGAAAGGTTATGTGGTAAAAACCATTTATTATGACAAGAACGGTTCACAGATAGGTCAGGAAACCGAAAGTCTAGAATATGTTTATTATGATACAGATTACGCAATATCCTTTGGGTTTTATACAGCATATACAATACCAGACCCTGATTATGTTGTAGTTCAAATCATTAAGGACGGTAAGGTAATTGACAATTATACAGAAACAATAGATACAAATAAAATTGATTATTTAAATTAAGGTGATATTATGGCAGAATTTTCTCTAGATGTAGATGAAATTAAAAAAGATGTTGAAACTAGCTTGAAAGATGAAGAAGAAAAATTGGAAAATTCTAATCTTAAAAATCAGGCTCAGGACAATGCTGTTGCAATATTTGATGCTGATTTAAACAACCCTAGTGAAAGGGAGGAAATCCTAAAACCTCTGGATAATTTCGGATTAAATGAAATGAGCAGATCCGCTTCACACAATGAAATGTTATCTACAAGATTTGTTGATTTGACAAAAGGTGGAAAAGAAGCAGATAACATTGGTGAAAACCTTCTGGAATTAAACAGACAAATGAAAGATTTAGATCCAAGTAAAGTTGATTTTGCTAAAAAAGGAGTT
>CAZOYH010000059.1:0-10321 GCA_964583995.1 uncultured Methanobrevibacter sp. | reverse complement strand
TATTGACCAGGAGCTAAACCGATGGTTCTTATGACATGGCCAGTAGCATTAGTATTTAAGTAATATTCGAAACCACCAAATACGATTCTTACAGTTTCACCAGCACCAACAGGATTACCGTCATCACCAAATGCTTGAACAACATATGGAGGGTTTTCAAGGTAATCTGCAGTGAGACTTCCAGATACTATAATGAGTCTAGGTACGATTGTAGTAGTTGCAGTTGAGTTTTCAAGAGTGTATGGGTTGGTTACAATCACATTGTAAACAGTGTCCTTATCATCAGTAAGGGTTAAATTAGCGGAAACAGTAGCGATACCACTTTCGTTAGTAGTTGCTTTGTAGGTTTTACCGTTAATGGTGAATGTGAGTTCAACACCATTTACAGGGTTACCATCAGCATCAACTAAGGTTGCGTAGTAATCGTATGGGCTGTTTACACCACGTTTAATGTTTTCTGCAATGATTACACCTTGAACTTTAACTCTGATTGAAACTTCACTGGATGCAGGAGCGTAGTTATCATCACCGCTGTATGAAACAGTAGCGGTGTAGTTACCTACGGTATCGGTAGGAATAGTTACGCTAGCAGTTCCGTTAATAACTTCTGCTGTGTAGGTTTCATTACCTAATGTTACGGTAACGTTTCCGGTAGCGTCAGCAGGAAGAGTTACGCTTACAGTTGCGTTATCACCAACAACAGGTGAAGTAGCTTCTACAGTAATATTAGTGTTTTCAACTTTATTAACAGTTACATTAGCGCTTTGAGTTACAGCAGCGTAATTTTCACTTTCTGCACAAGCAACAGTAATGTCATAAGTACCTGCAGATAAACCAGGATATTTTAACTCTTTAGCAACACCAGCTTCAAGATCGATTTCTTCAGTAGTGGTGCCGATAGTGAAGTTATATTTACCGTCAACGTCAGCTACAACATAGACAACAACATCAGCAGGATAAGTTACATCACTAGCAACAATATTTACAGTAATAGTAGCTTTTTCTACAGTTACATTAGTAGTTGCATCTGCAGCATTGTAGTTGTCGGTTTCTGGACATAAAACAGTGAATGTGTAAGTGCCTGCACTTAAGTTAGTAAATGGAATTTCACTAGGAACATCTTTTTCAAGAGCAATAGTTTGAGGAGTAGCTGTTCCAAGAGCTAAAGTATAGTTACCTGCAATATTTGAAGTTACAATTACAACAACAGTGTCAGGATAGGTTACATCACTAGCTGCAATGGTAAGAGTAACATTAGCTTTACTTACAGCTACATTTACAGTTTCGCTTGCAGCAGTGTAGTTTTCATTTTCTGCATAAGCAGCAGTGATTTCATAATTACCTGCATTTAAACCAGGGAATTTAACTTCTTTAGCAACATTAGCTTCAAGAGTTACTACTTCAGTAGTATTAGCAAGAGTTACAGTGTAATCACCGCTAACATCAGCTTTAACAGTAGCAACAACATCATTAGGATATGTTACACTACCAGCTACAAGAGTAATAGTAACGCTAGCTTTAGTAATAGTTGCATTTACGGTTTTGCTGACAGCATAGTAATCTTCACTTTCTGCACGGGAAAGAGTGACATCATAAGTACCGACAGCTAAACCAGAGAAGGATAATTCTTTAGCAACACCAGCTTCAAGAGTTACCACTTCAGTATTGGTACCAACAGTTAAGTTGTATTCACCGCTAACGTCAGCAGTTACAGTAACAACAACATCAGCAGGATAGGTTCCACCAACAGCACTAACATCGAGAGTGATATTAGATTTACCTATAGTGAAGTAAGCAGTTTGAGTTTCTGCTTCATATAAACCAGATCCTTGGTAAACAACAGTAACGTTGTGGTTTCCTGTGTGTAAATCACTTATAGTTTCACTATAATTACCGTTTAAGATTTTTACAGTTTTTGTGTATACTCCATCAACATACAAGTCAACGTCTAATGCATCTTTGTTGTCAAGAGTTACAGTTACTTTTGGATCGGTTCCGTAAGTGGTATTTTCAACTGTGACAACTAAGTTGGATGGTAATTTGGAAACAGTGAATGAAATGTATGCATCACCATAGGTTAAATTAGCATCACCATTATAGATTGCAGTTAACTCGTAGGTTTGGTTGGTAAGTACACCGATATTGTAAGTAGCGACACCATCAATTAATTCAACGGTTTCATTGTTTACTTTTACAGAATCACCAGTTGCGTATGGGATTGTAATAGTAAGGTTAGCGTTTTCTAAGATTTTTTCAGTGTCGACAATAAGGGTAATTACAGGAGTACCTTGAGCAACAGTTAAACTGCCAGTTTCTGTGGTTGCGTTATAATTATCATCACCAGCGAAATCTACAACAATATCATAAGTTTTAGCTCCTAATAATGGGAGATTAATGGTTGTAACTTCACCAGCGGTAAGAGTACGGATAGTATTGAAAGTGCCAACAGTTACATTGTATTCTCCACTTACATCACTTGTAATGTTTACAATTGCAGTTTCTGGGTAAGTAACGCCAGTAGCATCGATTGTAATGGTAGGAACACCTTTACTTATTGTTAATTCTTTTTGTACACCTTCAGCAGTAAAGTTAGCATTTTCGTAAGTTACATTTACTGTGTAATTACCAGCAGCTATTTGTGCCAATTCAACAGAAGCGGTTTCGTTTGCAACTAAATCTCCGGTTTGAGTATCTACAACATTACCTTCACTGTCAATGACTTTGATAGTGTAAGTACCATTTTGGGTAGCGGTTACTTCTACGGTAGCCTTATTAGGGTAAGCTGCAGGAATAACTGTAGCTTCAATGGTAGCAACTGCTTGTTCAATAGTAAATTCAGTGGTATTGGTTACAGCAGTGTAGTTTTCATTACCGATGAATGTTACGTTTGCAGTGTATTTACCTGCGGTTAAACCTTCGATTTGTTTAACAGTTTGTGTGTCGTTTGCTACGATTCCAACTTCAATAGTTTGAACGTTACCTTCGCTGTCGATAATGTCAATAGTGAAATTACCTGTTCTGTTGGAGATGAATGTTACAGTAGCATTATCTGGGTAAGTAGCACCGGTTGCACTAGCATTTACAGTAGGAACAAATTGTTTTACAGTAAATGAGTATTGTGTAGTGTTACCTGCATAGATAGCATCTGTTGTATCACCAGTGTAGGTAATATCAAGAGTGTAATCGCCACCAGCTAATTTTCCTAAATTAAATTCAATTGCTCCGGCAGTTGCAGCTTTCATACCATAACCGGTTATGACAATTTGACCATTAGGATCAACACCATCAACTAAACCAGTTAAGTTAATTGTAATTACAACATCGTCTTCATATACTGCGTTATTGTCAGTTATGTTAAATCCAGGAGTGATTTTTGTAACTTCAAATTTGGTTTGATTTATGCCATTAGTGAAGTTAACATCATTTAATAACTGTACATAGATAACGTGAGTACCGAATCCTGTGATTTTTTCAATTGTAACTGAAGCAGTGTTATTTACTAAATCAACAGGTGAACCAATAGTAGTTACACCGTCGAGCACTTGAACTTGACCAGTACCGTAAGGAACAGTAATGTTAATGGTTACGTTTTTAAGCACTTCGTAGGTTTCTAAAACATTAATGATAATTACAGGAGTGCCTTTAACTACATTAAATGTTGCATGACCAGTTGCAGCGGTGAAGTTATTGTTAGAATCAACTTTATTTACATCTGCTGTGTATTCTTTAACACCTAATAAGTCAATTACTTGAGTTGCGTTTGCTGTTACGCCAGTGGTTGTTTCTATAGCAACTTCATAGCTAAATCCGCCAACAGTAATATTGTAAACACCACTTACATTAGCAAATACGGTTGCAACAGCCTGATTAGGATAAGTTACATTATCAATTTCAATTGTTAAATTAACAGGAGCAGGTATAACATTAAATGAAGCAGAGTCATTCATGAATGGGTTATAGTTTGCAATGTCAGCTGTTAATTTGATTTTATAATTACCAACATATAAATGATCATCAATAGTTACGTTACCGGTTCCATTTACAACTTCCACTGCGTAATCTTTACCGTTAATGTTTACGGTGAATGTACCGTTAGCATTAGTGGATGTTACAACAGCAACAGGTTGTGTTAAGTAAGGAACATCTGCAACAGATACAGATGCGACAATAGTACCAGTAGTAACAACGAAATTGGTTGAGTTGGTAGTAGTTGAATAATTAGGATCTTTACTGGTTACAGTTGCAGTGTATGTGTTGACAGTTAAACCATCAATTTCAACTAAGTTTTCACCAGCAGTAAGATTTACATCTTTAGTAATTGAACCGACAGTTACAGTGTAATTACCAGCAACATTTGTAGTAATATTCAAAATAGCTGGAGCAGGATATACTGGATTTTCAACATTGATTGTTAAATCGATTGCACCGGCTCTGACTACGAAATCAGTTGAGTTGAGTATAGTTTGTACATTTATATTATAATATTTGAATGCAGGATCAGCAGGTCCTGGAACTACATAAACAGTGTGAGTTCCGATAGGCAATACTGCTAAATTAAATGTTTTATCAGTGTCATTACCGTTAATGGTAGCAACACGGTTTGCAGCTTTAGTACCGTCAACATAAATTGAATAACCTTTATTTTGACCTACAACATCAGTTACAAGAGTTACAGTAGCGTTATTAGGATAATCTACATCAGGAACTACAAGACTGAATTGGATGTTTCCTTTGTTGACAGTGAAAGTTGTATTTTCTTTTACAGGGTTGTAATTTGCAATTTCAGCAGTTACATTAACAACATAAGTATTTGGAATTAAAACATCAATAGTTCTATTTCCTTTACCTGTTTCATCAACAGTGACAGTGTAATCTGTACCGTTAACTTTTACATTGTATGTACCAGGAGCAGAAGCTTCGATAATTACAGTTGCATTATTTGGATAATTTACATCATCAACAGTTACAGTAATGTCAATAGTACCGTTTGTTACATTGAATTGGGTTGAATTAACAATAGCTCCACTATTTGTGTAGTTAACATTTGTAGGAGCGATTAATTTATAATTATATGTGTTAACAGGGATAATATCAAGAGTTACGTTACCTGTACCGTTTACAACTGTTACGGTAGCGATTGTGTTAGTACCATCAGTAATTTCATAATCACCATCGAGATTTGCAGTTACATATGCAGTAGCATTGTTAGGATAAACCACATTTTCAATAGTGAATGTAGCATTGATTGTTCCTTTGTTAACTTTAAATGAAGTATTATTGGTTACCACTACATAATCATCCATGATACTTACAACAGTAACCGGGTAAGCATCAGTTTGAGGAGCTAATAAATCTATGGTTACGTTACCTATACCGTCTGCAACTTCTACAGTGTAATTTTTATTGTTGACAGTTACGTTATATTTACCATCAGCAGATGCGTTTACAATTGCAACAGCCTGATTAGGATAGTCTACATTTTCAACAACAACAGTAAGGTTTGTTATGACTTTTCTTACGTTGAATACATCAGAAACTGTGGAATTTGCATAATGTCCTTCATCACCAGCATATGAAACTTCTAAAGTGTAAACACCGGAAGCGAGTTCATAAGGTAGTGAGGTTTTAACGCCGTCTACTAATTTAACGGAAGTTACGTTTACAGTTTCATTGTTTGAGTCTTTAATTGTTACAGTGAAGTTTTCTGTAAGTTCAGAAAGGCAACCTACACCGTCATTAACAGTTATATTCAAGACAATATCATCGTTAACAGTGAAATCTTTAACTTCGATTGTGTATATAACATCCCATTTTGTAACTTCAAATGTGTAAGTGGTTCTGTTATTTTTATAATTTACATCAGTACCAAATGTGTATATTACAGTCATGGTGTAATTGTCTACAGTTTGGAGATATTGTTTGTCAATGACCATGTTAGCTTTACCATCAATGTCTAGAGTTTTTGCATTATAGAATTTACCCATTTCAACAATTACAGAACCGGTAGGAGTATGACCTTCAGCACCTTCTACGATGATTTCAACGTTAGCGGATTGGCCGATATTTACTCTGTCAACATTAACAGTGATTTTTGGAGTTAATTTGTCAACATTGATTGTATCGTTAGAATCGGTTGAAGTATAGTTTTCTGTATCTTCAGGTGCGAATTCAGCTTTAATTATGTGTTCACCGGCAGTGTTGATGGTGAAATTAAATACAGCAACACCGTTTTTTGTAGTGTTTTCTCCAACTTTAACAGTACCGTCATATAAGTAAACAGTTCCGTTTTCAGGATTGCTTACAGTTACAGTAACAGTGACGTTTTCAAATAATGTGTATTCTCCAACATTAATTTCAACATTCGGAGTAGCTTTGGATACATTGAATAAAGTTGTATTGGTAGATGAATAGTATTGGCCATTTTCAATAGATTTTACAGTAACATTATATACGCCAACAGCAATAACTCCTAAATCAATAGTTTTAGAACCGTCTGTTAAATTGACAGTTAGTGTATCAAATGGAGCATCATCTTTTGTAATTACAACAGTAGCATTGTCTACTCCTTCAGCTAATGTAATTGTGAAGGATGCATTATTACCGTAGGTAATGTTTTCTACAGCAATAGTAATGTTTGAAGTAAGTTTACCTGCATAGAACTCTAAATTAACTTCAGTATTTGTATAATTATCATTTTCTGAAGTGGAAGCGTAAAATTTAATATTTACAGTATAAGGATCAACACTTGGAGATAATGATGCAGTAAAAGAAGCTTTACCGTCTGTAAGTTCAGTATAAGGAAGGTATGTAGTACCACCAATTGTAGCTTCAACATTACCTTTTGCGTCACTTGGTAAAATAATAGTGATTTGTTGAGTACCTACAGTGGAGTTGTCAACTTCGATTGTAATTTCCGGTTGTCTTGGATTTACAGTGAATGCTTCTAAAGTGGAATTTTCTTTAAAGAAATCATCTCCAGCATAATCTATTTTAAAGTTCCAAGGTCCTTTAGCAATGTTATCAATAGTATGACTTGCAGAACCGTTAACTAAATCTAAAGTTATAGGATCATTGCCGAGTGTTGTAATGGTAAGATTTACTTTACCGGTAGGAGTCAAATCACCTAAATCTCCAGTTACATTGTTAACTGTTATAGTAAGAGTAACTGAATCGTTCCATTGAGCAGGATTAGGAGCGTAAGTGAAAGTAATTACAGAATCCTGAATGCCTGGAGTTACAAATACGCTAGCAGTGCTTATTTCTTGATTTGTTAAAGCGGTGTTGTTAGCACTTACAACATGAGTTCCATAAGTTGTTGCAGTATTCTCTCCGCTTATAGCACCGTCAGCAGCAGTAAAACCAGTTGTTGCTTCATCATTGATTTTAACAGCCCAGATGCCTGCATCAACATATACATTGTTTTCATTATCGTCTACCACTTTAGCTGAGTATTTGATTTTTTTCCAATCAGCAGTGTCAATACTTGCCTCAACATTTACAGTGGATGGACTGGTTAATGTGGAAGCTGAAGTTAACTTGATTATTGCTTTGGTAGAGTCAATAGTATTGTTAAATAAATATACTGCAGTGTCTTTTGCAACAATTCCATAATCTGAACCTTCAAAAGCTGAATTGTTAACAGTTAGAGAACCTTTCTGAGAGTATATTGCAGTAGAATCAGAGTTATGGCAATCAATGAAAGTAACATTGTCTAAAGTCAATGTACCTGAATTTAAAATAGCCACATCACTTTGAGCTGCACCATTAGCATTTTTCAAAATAATATTTTTTAAGGTTACAGTTTTTCCTTCATTAATGACGAAAATAGCGCCATTTACGGCGTCTATAGTACTACCATTACCATCGATGTTTATGTTTTTATCAACAGCAATAGTTCTTGCATCGTCAGTTCCATTATATTTATAGTCAGAACCCAATGTTAATTCACCAGTTGTTGTTCCAGTGATTAAAGTATTGAGCTCTGTGAAATTCTTTGCGTCACCATCTGCTGTGATAGCCGTGTCCGTGTTTGCTACAGAAATAGTAGCATCATCCGATGCACCTAAATCAGCTGCATCGTCGGCTGCGCTAACAGCAGAAACAGATATAATCATTATTAAAAATATTAATAACATTATCACATATTTCTTCATAATTTACCTCATCGAGCTCGATTAGTATTTTAAAATAATTGTGATATAATTAAAATACAGTAATATATAAGTTAAAAATGCTATATAAACTATCGGTTTTAAAAATAAAACAGTGAAAAATATTAAACATTCAAATAAATTATTTGAAAAATATTGAATATATAAAATAAAATATTAACTTTTTTTGATAATTATGTATTTATTGGAATAATTAGTAAAAACTATCTAAAAATGAGTTTTTTTTAATCAGCAAAAAAAAGAATTTTTCTAAAAAACAGGCTGTAAAAATTGATCTTAAAAAAATAAAAAAAGAAAATAGGGTTTGTGTTTATATAACCCTATTTACTTACAACTTTAATTTTTCCTTTAACTACGTCATTTACGTATCTAGCATATAAAGTGTAGGTTTTACCAGCTTTGAGTTTGCTGATTACACTGGATTTAATAGTGTATGAAGCAACACCTTTAGAATCGGTTGTAACTGTGTATTTTTTACCGTTAAAGGTTAAAGTAACTTCTTTACCAGCTAAAGCTTTACCGTCACTAGATTTAAGGGTAGCTTTAAGAGTGTATGATTTAGCGGTCTTTTTAAGAGTACCAGAGGTTACTTTCATTACTTGATTTACTTTAAATACAGTAGCAGTAGTGTTGTAACCTGCGTAGCATGCTTTAACAGCATATTGACCAGGAGCTAAACCGATAGTTCTAACAGCGATACCACTTTCATTAGTAGCGATTTCATAGGTTTTACCAGCGAATACGAATTGTACGATTTCACCAGCTCCTACAGCTTCACCATCGTCACCAAATGCTTGAACAGTGTAAGCAGGGTTTTCGAGGTAGTCAGCAGTTAAATCACCAGATAAAACAATAAGTCTAGGTACGATTGTAGTAGTTGCGGTTGTGTTTTCGAGTGTGTATGGGTTGGTTACAGTTACATAGTATTGTGTAGCCGCACCATCAACAACAGTTAAACCAGCGGAAACAGTAGCAATACCACTTGCGTTAGTAGTTGCTTTGTAGGTTTGATCAAGAATAGTGAATGTAATTTCAACACCACTAATTGGGTTACCTTCATTGTCAACTAAGGTAGCTAAGTAGTCGTATGGACTGTTTACACCACGTTTAATATTTTCAGCAATGATTTTTCCGTTAGCTTTTACAGTAATTTGAACTTCACTGGATGCGGAAGCGTAGTTAGCGTCACCACTGTATTCAACAGTAGCAGTTTGAGTACCAGCAGCAGCGGTAGGAACACTTACAGTAGCAGTACCGTTTACAACATCAGCAGTGTAGACTCCGTTACCGTATTTAACAGTTACAGTTCCGGTAGCGTCAGCAGGAACAGTTACGGTTACAGTTGCGTTTTCACCAGCGGAAGGTGAAGTAGCTTCTACACTAATAGTAGTGTTTTCAACTTTAGCAACATTTACACTAGCAGTTTGAGTTACAGCAGCGTAATTATCAGATTCTGCACGAGCAACAGTAATGTCGTAAGTACCAGCAGTTAAGCCAGATTTAGTGATTGCTTTTGCAACACCAGCTTCAAGAGTAATTACTTCAGTTTCAGTGCCAACTGTTAAGTTGTATTCACCAGCAACATCAGCAGTTACAGTAACAACAACATCAGCAGGGTAAGTTACATTATCAGCAGCAATAGTTACAGTGATAGCAGCTTTACCTACAGTTGCAGTAGCAGTTGCATCTGCAGCGTTGTAATTGTCAGTTTCAGCACTAGCAACAGTAAATGTGTAAGTACCAGCAGCTAAACCAGAGTAGGTTACTTCTTTAGCAACACCAGCTTCAAGAGCAATAGTTTCTGGAGTAGTAGTACCTAAAGCTAAAGTGTAGTTTCCAGCAACATCGGAAGTTACAGTAACAACAACATCATTAGGATATACAACATCACTAGCAGTGATAGTAAGAGCAATAGTACCTTTAGCAACAGCTACATCAGCAGTAGCACTAGCAGCAGTGTAGTTTTCAGTTTCTGCACCAGCAGCAGTAATAGTGTAATTACCAGCATTTACTTTCTCGAATGCGACATCTTGAGCAACACCTGCGACAAGGTCGATTTCTTTGATTTCATCACCGAGAGTTACAGTGTATTTACCGCTTACATCGGAAGTTACAGTAGCAACTACATCAGCAGGATAGGTTGCACCACT
>CAZOYH010000058.1:0-10342 GCA_964583995.1 uncultured Methanobrevibacter sp. | reverse complement strand
ATTACAGTTTTGTACTAAACCACCGTTACCTCCGTTAACACTAATACCCCAACCAGCGGTAGTACCGTTGTATTTGAAATCGTTTTTAGGGTTAGTGTCAATGAAGTTAATGCCTTTAATAGTTACGTTTTGAGCTTTAACAGCAAAAATACCACTACCATCACCATAACCTTTAATGGTGGTAATTCCTCTACCGTCGATAGTAATTCCTGCAGTAGTAATATTTACAGTTTGATCAACAAAATCATAGTCAGCAAATTTACTTAAATCTACAGTATCTCCTGCAACAGCAGAATCAATTGCAGCTTGCACAGCTTCAACAGTATTGTTAGCAGGTGCAACTTCTGCAACAGTTAATGTAGCAGTTGCCATGGTTTTTGAGTAAGTTGTTGCACCAGGGTATGTAATTGTAACAGGATAGCTGCCATATGCTAAAGTTGTTTCAACTGTACCAGTACCATTAGCATCAGTTTCTACAGGGTAGTCAACACCGTCAATAGTTACAGTTACAGTTTGGTTTGCAATTCCTTTACCTGCTTTATTGGTTAATGTGAAGGTATATTGAACAGAAGTTTTGTCTGTTGTTAAATCTTCAGCATTAATGAGGGTAATAGGAGCATCGTAGTATGTTCCCATAGCATTGGAAGCACTTGCATATTTTTGTTCAGCTTTTGCAAGGTAGGTTACAAATGTTGGTGGGAATGGTAAGAAATCTAAATCATAAGTGTTTTCACCAATAGTTACACCGTGGTATCCTCCACCAAGAATAATACCTATTCTGCTACCGGAAATACTGTTGTTGAAGACATTTTCATCATAAGAACCGTAACAGGTAATACCACTAATTTTAGCATTAGTAATAGTGTTGTTGTATACATTGTGTCCTCCAGAGTGCATTAAGTAAATACCTTCTTTTGAACCGCTGATTGTATTGTTAAATACAGTTACACTAGGTCCGGTTCCGTGTCTTACGTCAATACCGTGGTTTACTGCATCTGTAATAGTGTTGTTTGCAATAATACTGTATCCGGTACCAAAGTTTAATATACCTGTTGTGAATTGATTTTTAATGTCATTGTTTGTTATAATGGCATTTGTAGAGTATTCTGCATAAATACCCCATGATGCACCGTCAATAGTACAGTCAGTAATAGTTACATTTACAGCATTTTGTGTACGAATGCCTGCAGTTTTATATTCAATGGTATTTGTTCCAACAACAGTGTTTGGATTATAACCTGGGAATTGTGCGACAATGTTTAAACCAGTTACAACAGCATTGGTGTTATTTACAACATATAATACTGCACGTTCAGAGATTGCATAACCTCCATCCGCACTGGTTGCAGTGATTTTAGCAGGACAATTGGTTAAGTCAAGGTTGTCATATCCAACTAAAGTAGCATTGTTACCAATGATTTTAATGTTTTTGTCTATGTAAATTGAAATGTTTTCATAAACTGCATTTTCTTCAAATGATAATGTGTCACCATCATTCATTGATGCAATCATTTTTTGAATATTTTCACTTGAAGTTCCTTCAGGAACAGGGTATGTGGTTCCGGTTGGAGCTAATATAGTGTTGTAATCGATTACAATTTCATCAGGAGTATCAATTCCTTCATATGCAACATAAATTGGATTGTATGTACTGCTGTCACTGTGAGTACCCATCATATTGGTTGCAGATTGTAAATTGGATTGGGTGTCAAGAATGTAGTATACAAATGTTGGTGGGTATGGTAAGTTATCTAAAGCCCATGTATTTGTACCAACAGTGATGTTGGAGTGTCCTGAAAGGAAAATACCAATTCTTGATTTTTTCATGGTGTTGTTGTAAATTTCAACATTGGATGAACCGTAACAACTAATTGAGCTTATTGTACAATTTTCAATTGTGTTGAAAGCTGCGGTGTGTCCTTGAGAGTGCATTAAGTAAATACCTTCTTTTGAACCGCTGATTGTGTTGTTAATTACTTGTACATTTGGTCCGGTTCCGTGTCTTACATCAATACCGTGGTTTTTAGCATCAATTACAGTGTTTCTTTCAATTTGTGTTCTAGCAGATCCGAAGCTTAAAAGTCCAGTAACTGCTTGGTTTTTAATAATGTTTTCAACAATTTGACAGTCATGTGAGAATCTTAAGTAAATTCCCCAGGATGATCCGTCAACAACATTATTTTCAAAAATTAAATTGTTTGAATATTCGGCATATACCAATGCGTTTGAATAAGCTGGACCTGCAGTTTCAGAACCACTGTTAGCTCCAGCAGTAATGGTTAAACCACTTATTGTAACATTGTTTGATACAATGTACAATGTTGCGACATTACCTATTCCGTATCCTCCTTCTGAAGTAGAATTCTTAATGATTTCTGGAACATTACTTGCAGAAGGGTTGTCGTATCCAATTAAGTTTGCACCGTTACCGTTAACGGTTATACTTTTGTTAATATAGATACATACATCAGCATAATTTCCTTCTTCGAAGTTTAATGTATCTCCATCAGACATACTATTAATTGTATTCTGGATTTCTTCGCTTGTTGCTCCAGCATTAATAGTGTAGTTTGATGTTAATGCATTATCAATATTATTTTGTTGCAATTCGATTTCGTCAGCAGTTGCAGACTGAATATCTGATGAATTTTCTGCAAATACTGCACTAGAACCTAAAAATACAACTAAAACTAAAAAGATAGCTAAAATTAAGCTCTTATTCTTCATTTTTTCCCTCAATATATTGATTTTAGTTACTCAATTAACATAATAATTCAGCGATAAGTAACCATTTATATTTCTATAATTCATTGTATTTAAAATTGAAATATTCAGCTTGATATAACAATGTTAACAAAGTTTATTTTTAAATTGAATAGTTAATATTGCTTATTTTGTGATATAACTTAGTTATATTAAAAAACTTTATATAGCTTCTTAATAATATTATTAATAATAATCAATATTCACCTTAGTTTAGATTGTTGATGTAACTGAATAATTTAAGCTTATTTATTAAAATTTTTAATCAATAATAATAATTTTAATTATCGTTGATTAATGATTCATATTGATTATATGTTATTTCGAGAGGGGGTATTATATGAATAAAAAAGTATTGAATCTTTTTTTCATATTTACTATAAGTTTATTCCTTATTTCGGCAACTTATGCTGCAGATGATTCACAAGTAAATCAAACTAGTTATGAAATTACTTCTGAGTTATCCAATAATGACATTCAAGCGATGTTTGACAGTGCAAATGATGGAGATACATTTATTTTTACAAGTAGTGAATATCGCGATATTTCATTAGTTGTAGATAAGACATTAAACATCATTTCAAACAAAAATAGTGTTATTAATGTTTCAAGTCAAATAAGTGAAAAAGCTAATAGTATGGGAATATCAAAAACTTTCGGATTTTACTTCACATCTAATGCTGGTGGAAGTGTTCTATCAGGAATTACAATTAAAGCAAATAATTGCGATAATGCAATAATCATAGATAATGGAGATGATATAACTATCAGTAAAAATACAATTACTGGTGGTAAGGTTGGTGTTTTAGTTAAAAATTCTGATGGATTAACTTTAAGCAACAATAAAATTTCTCAAGCAACAGGAGATGGAGTTCAATTAAAAGATGTTAAAAATGCTTTAATTTCTAAAAATACCATTTATAAAAATGGCAGATCAGGTATTGAAACATCAAATATATACAATTGTAAGATATTAAACAATACAATTCATCACAATTCATTTAACGGAATTTCAATGTATGATGTATCTTCTGGAAACTTGATTAAATACAATATTATTCATGATAACACAAATGGTATTTATGTAAATTCACAATCAACCTATGATGTTATTTATGCTAATACACTTTCACACAATCGTCGTGATCCTAACTGTGAATTAGGACCTGATGAATCAGGAAACGGATTGTTATTTGGAAATAAATTTACATTTAGTGAAGATAGTTCAAAACTACTTGTAAAGAACAATGCTTTAATTCATAACGAGCAGTTCCAAGCAAAAAACAATCCTGAAAATCCAGTTTTCAAACTAGACCAAAACTGGTTTGATTCAAATGATGATGAACATACTTTTGTATGTCCAATGCTTCTTGCAAAAATCCTCAAACTGGATACAATAACCATTAAAAACGGTATTGGTCTTCAAGTTAGAGATCCTGATGGAAATCCTGTTACCGATATGGCAACATTTGACGTACCAGTAGAAGTTGACGGAAACAAATATGTTGTTACTGTTGAAAATAATGGTGTTGGTGAACTTCAAATTGAAGATTTGGAACCTAACACCGAAGTTGAAGTTGAAATAACTCTTGGAGATAATCAAAAGCAGGTTATTAAAAAAACAGCAACATCAGGACCTGAGAAATATACAAAACCAACTGATTCAAATAATAACAATAATGATGATAACTCCGAATCAGAAGATGTAAACTCAGGCACAAACCCGGATTCTGGAACTGGTAATGGTAATGGTAACGGAGTAGGATATGGGGATGGTAATGGAAACAGCAGTTCAACTGACTCCCATTTCGCTAACTCAGGAACCACTAATAAATATGGATCAAATAGTTCTGATGTTTATTCATCAGATTCATCAGATAATGGTGAAAATGCAATGTCCAATGGTGATCAAAATGCAGGTGCTTCATCAGAAGGTGATTCAGGCGATTCTGCAAAATCCTATGAAATTGTTCCAGAAAAGAAAATATCTAAATCAGTAGTTGATACATCAGGTGTTGTGATTTTATCAATTATTGCTTTAGTGGTAATGTTTGCTATAGGATATAGGCGTGGAGATAACTTCGAATAAAATTTTCCTTTTTCTTTTTTCTTTTATTTATACTACTTTTAACAAATTAATTATCAATGACTTTAAAAACTGCTTCTTTAAAAATCAATACAAACAAAAACTTCGAAATCATTGACATTACTTCACAAATCAACAATTTAATCGATATTGAAGAGGGAATCATATCTATTTTTTCAAGACATTCCACTTCAGCAATTGTTGTCAATGAAAACGAGTCCGGTCTTTTAACTGATTTGGAATTCATGCTAAATAATCTTGTTTCAGACAAATTCAGCTACCAGCATGACAGAATTGACAATAATGCAAAATCACACTTGAAGTCATTTTTACTTTCATCAAGTGAATCTTTACCCGTTAAAAATAGAAAATTGGATTTGGGTACTTGGCAATCTGTATTTTTTGTTGAATTAGATGGGCCAAGACATAATAGAACAGTAACTTTGACAATGGTTGGTGAATAATTGAGGCGATGGACAATAATTTTATTAGTTATTATAATTATCTTGTTTATTTTTATACTTGTTTTCAATAATTATGATGCATCTCCACAGTTGAGCAACTACTCACAGATGGAAATACAAATGAGAAAATTGTGGTATTGAATTTACTTGTTAGCAAATTCAATTTCAAAAGCAATTACAGGATACTCTAGAGTAAAGTTTGTAATCACTTCAGGTGAAACCTCGCCGAAGAAACCTTTAATTGTGCCTACACTGGATTCACCGGTCACATCAGCTACCCTACCTGCAATAAATGTCTTATTTTCACTATCCGATATTTCCATAGAATAACCTAAGCTAGATAAAACGCTTGTAACTACAGATTTGATTTCAGTAAAGTTAGCAGTTGAATGACAAATCAGTGCAGCCAATTTTTTGGAAGCAACTGTTTTGTTTTCTCTTGAATCATCAAGATATAAAACATCTCCGATTTCAAATATCTTTTGAGGTAAATCCTCGTGCTTGTTGTCTTCTAAAAATTCCATTAAAGAATTAATCAAACTGGTTCTAATCATTGTTCTGTCAATTGTAATTGGTCTTGCGACCTGAACGTGAGGTTTTTCTTCTTGATTCATTTTCACGTAGTGTGCATCTTCGCTTGTAAGCATCAGACTCATGATTTCTTGGAAACCTAAACCCACCATAACTTCACGAATGGTGCTTTCAGCTTTAAACCAGTCATTTTCATAAGCAACGGTGTTGATGTCTGGAAGTTCAGCAACAACATCGTTAATGTGGTATTGAACAGCAATATTTTCAACGATATCCACTTCGTGGAGGATATCCACTCTGTATGATGGAATTATTGTCTTTAATTCATTGTCGTTTAGGATTTCTGCATCAAAACGTGCTTTTAATAGTAATTCTTTGATGTCTTCGGCAGTAAGGCTTGTTCCACCAATCAGTTCGTTGGCAGTATCAACGTGAACGTTCATTTCCTGAGGAGTCAAATCAGGACTAATGATGGTCTTGTCAGAGTATTTGACTTCCATGCTTTTGATTTGGCCTCCAACTTCAGCAAAGGATGAACAGATAATGTTCAATGCCTGATTAACAGCTCTTTCATCAGTACCGGTCACATCAACAATGATATTTGTAGTGTCTTCTTTGATTTTGGTTAGCTCTCCGTTAATGATTGGAGGCATGGATAGGACATTATCGTCTTTATCTAAAATTAATGGATATTTATCGAAATTTTCAATTAAGTGGGCGTAATCTTTTCCTTTGTCATGTTCGGTTAGAATTTCATCTGGAGTCATTGGAGTATCTTTTTCTAAAGCAACGAAAGCATTTGCATCTTTTGGTGTTGCAATATATTTATATGGAGCATTAACGACGTCTGCATTGTGGATACCGATAGCCACTTTTTTTCTATCCCTTCCGATTACCCAGTGAAGGTTTTCCTGAAAATCCATGATGTATTTGAGCTTATCACCGGTAAAGTCAACATTGTCGATTTTTGCAAATGCGATGTAAGGTCTTATTTCTGCAACATCATCTTCAACAATAACTTCTTCACCGGATGGAATTACCTTATAATCCGGAAAACCAGTTTCTTGACCAATAAAACCTTTAAAAGATCTGGCTACTCCTTCAACAGACAGGTTGTCCGGTCTGTTCGGGAAGAATTCCACTTTGATTTCCTCATCGTCAAAGTCTTCAATGTCGCTGGACATCATAGGTAAAGTGTCTATCAATTCGTCTTTGTCCATATCTATTCCTAAATCTTTTAAATCCTGATACTTGAATGTAATAACTGGCATTTAATAACTCCATTAATTTTTAAAATCCATATATTAACATGAAAAATAGAGATTCAATTACAAAATGAAGAGCTCTATGTTCTAGTTCGCCCATATCACGTATTAATACTGTGTGGGCTACATCAATTACAAAGTGAATAAGGCCTGCTAAAATTCCAATAGTTGGATTTAAGAAAACAACTGATAACACTACCATATGGAATATTGCTTCCATAATCTCATGGATAACCCAAGTCTGCCAATTTGAATGGGTTGTCTGGAAAATCAAACCGCCTAACACAATGTAAAAGTTATTGAAAACTTTCCACATGAGTGTGGTGTGTAATACATCGCTTATAGCTAGCACGATAGCAACATAAAACCATAATAATTCCATTTTTAACAGTCCTCTTTTTCATTGATAATATTAATAATATTATTTTGATATATAATATAGTTATCTATTTTTTTGATTTTTCTAATTGATTTGAGTATGAAAAATTGCTTTTAGTTTGTAAAATTGATTTAACCTTGTAAAATTGCTTTAATTTAAAACTCAACGATTTATATAATTTAAAAATCATATTGTAATTTGGTGTATCTGATATGGGAAAATTTAAAGTTTTTTCAAGATTAAATAGTATTTTTAGTAGGTTAAATCCTTTAAATTCATTTGATTGGGGTTATGTTAAACAAGATTTAATTAAACCTCCTTCTTCAAAAGAGCTTCTTGAAAAGACAATAAATAATTATCCAGAATTTGAAAAAGTTATTTTAATTGGTATTTATCATCTAATGAATACACAATACATGGATAAAGAATATTTAACTGTGTTAACCAAAGATTTACGTTTGATTTGTGATTTGGTTGAAGGTGATAATTCGTCTGTTGAAATTCCAGAAATTCTTAAAATTGAACCAATTGAAAATATATTGTTAACTTGCCATAATCATTTCAATAACTCCTTAATCCCTTCATCTAGAGATTTTAGGAATATTGTTCAACCTAAGATTAGATTTACTATAATTGTCTCAAAAGAATGTATTGTAATTTTAATTAATGAATTGCAAGAGACTTTTCATAAATTTAGTGATAAAGAATTAAAGGAGTTCATAAACACTTGGAAATCGTTTAATGATTATATAATTTTTTGTATGGGAATAGATAAACCTGATTTGATATTTAGATTTTTTGATGATAATTCTGGTATGGATGATAATGAATTCCAAGAAATTTTTGAGGTTTTTGTAGGTGAAAATCTTTCAAAATTCATTGATGAATTCAATGTCAGATTCAAAAAATATAATATGTATTGTATTCATATTAAAATATAAGGAGATAATAAAAATGTCAAATGCTTTTGAAACTTTTGATGGAGGATTAGGTATTTCTAATCTTGGTATTCTTTTTAAATTATATGGTAAAGAGAAAAAATCTAAAGAGAATGGGAAAGATTATGAAGATTATCTTAAAAAGAATTTTCCTGTTGAATATAAAGACTTTTTGGATTTTAAAGTTAAAGTAGAAAAGAAAACTCCTAATATTAAAGAAATAATCTTCGAATGGATGGATGGAAAACGAGATCTTCCAGATTTTGAATTATTTGATGTTTATAATGATTAATTTTTTAAATTATATTATTTTTTGCATTTTTATAATTACTTTTTTAAATAATAACCAACATAATTAATAATATTATTTTTACTTTACTAATTAGGAGAAAATATATGTCAAACCAAGAGATTCCTAAAGACTATGATTTTAAAAAAGAAAAAGAATGGGAGGAAAAATGGGAAGATGAAAACATCTACAAATACATTGGAGATGGATCTCGTCCTAGATATGTTATTGATACTCCTCCACCATACCCAACAGGTTCTATTCACTTAGGACACGTCCTAAATTGGGTTTACATTGATATGAACGCAAGATACAGAAGACAGAAAGGCAACGATGTGTTATTTACACAAGGATGGGATTGTCACGGTCTTCCAACTGAAGTGAAAGTTGAAGAAACTCATGGAATTAAGAAAAATGATGTTTCAAGAGCTAAATTCAGAGAGTATTGTGTTGATTTAACTACAGACAACATTGCAAAAATGAAATCACAGATGCGAGCAATGGGTTATTCACAGGACTGGACTCGTGAATTTGTAACCATGACTCCGGAATACATGAGAAAAACCCAATATTCATTTTTAAAAATGTATGAAGAAGGGCTGATTTATCAGGGAAAACACCCTGTAAACTGGTGTCCTCGCTGTCAGACAGCTATTGCATTTGCAGAAGTTGAATATTCAGATAACACTACATTTTTAAACTATGTAAACTTCCCGCCTGCCGTTGAAGATTCATATGCAGATATTGCATCTTCACAGGAGTCTGGTAAACAGGCCGACCCTAAAGATGAAGGAATTCTAATTGCAACTACTCGTCCGGAACTCATGTCTGCCTGTGTGGCAGTTGTAATTCACCCTGAAGATGAAAGATACACACATCTTTTAGGAAAATATGTGGAAGTTCCTCTATCACATCAAAAAGTAAAAATCATTGCAGATGAAGAAGTTGACCCTGAATTCGGTACAGGTGCAGTAATGATTTGTACTTTTGGGGATAAAACTGACGTAAGCTGGGTTCAAAAATATGACCTTGAAGTCATTGATGTAATGGACGATACAGGCATATTAACCAGTGCAGCCGGAAGATATGAAGGAATGGATTTACAAAGCTGTAAAAAACAAACCATTGAAGACTTGGATGCTGAAGGCTACTTGTTAAAACAGGAAGAGGTTGACCAAAATGTAGGTCAATGCTGGAGATGTAAAACCCCTGTTGAAATTCTTCTAAAAGAGCAATGGTTTGTAGCAGTAAGAGATTTAATCGAAAAAACCAAAACTGCAGCAGATGAAATGAGATGGGTGCCGGAACACATGAAATCACGTATGGTAAACTGGGCGGATTCCATGGAATGGGACTGGTGTATCTCAAGACAGAGAATATTTGCAACTCCAATTCCGGTATGGTACTGTAAAGACTGTGGTACTGTAATTTTACCTGACGTGGAAGATTTACCAATAGATCCAACAGTCGACAAACCAAAACACGCCTGTGAATGTGGCTGTGAAGAATTCATTCCTGAAGTGGATGTATTGGATACATGGATGGATTCATCAATTTCACCACTATCCATTGCAGGATGGCCTGATGAAGATTATGTGAATCATTTCCCATCAAACATCCGTCCACA
>CAZOYH010000057.1:0-10427 GCA_964583995.1 uncultured Methanobrevibacter sp. | reverse complement strand
TTGGGACGACATTTGAGATAATTATAATATTAATTTTAATAATACTTACAGGATATCTGTCAATGGCGGAACTCGCTATTGTATCCGTTAGAAAAGCAAAAATGCAAAAATACTTAGAAGAAGGCAATAAAAGTGCACAAATTGTTTTCGATTTATTGGAAGACCCTAATGAATTTTTATCAACTGTGCAAATTGGAATTTCTCTTATTGGTGTTTTAACTGGGGCTTTTGGTGGAGTAACTCTATCTGAACCCCTTTCAAAATACATTTCTTTTATACCATATAATGAACCTATTAGCGTAGTGATTGTCGTTATTGTAACTACTTACCTAACCTTGGTTGTTGGAGAAATTGTACCAAAAGTAATTGCCTTAAATGACCCTGAAAGAGTTTCACTTAAAGTTGCAAGAAGTATGGTAGTTCTTTCAAAAGTATCAAAACCAGTTAGTTTTATTCTCGCCAAATCCAGCAGTTTTCTTTTATGGTTAATGAGAATCGAAAACCGAAATGATGATGCGGTAACTGAAGAAGAAATCGAACTGATGATTAAGGAAGGAAGAGAAGATGGAACTATCGAAAAAGAAGAGGAGGACATTATCAAACGGGTTTTCAAGCTTGACGATCAAAAAGTTGAAAGCATAATGACCCCTCGTAATGAAATCATCTGGATTGACTTAGAAGACGACAGGCAAGTCAATAAAGTTAAGATTATTGAAAGTAAACGTTCAATATTTCCTATCGCAAGTGGAGAGCTTGATGATTTTATTGGTGTTGTTCAGGCAAAAGACATATTATCTGCAATGTTTAGTGATGACGAATTTGATGTTCAAAAAATTGTTAAAGAACCTTTAGTCGTATCAGAACACCTCGAAACATTAGAATTACTTAAAGAATTTAAAGAAAATCAAGAATATGTCCATATGTCTCTTGTTGTTGATGAATTTGGAAGTGTAGAAGGTTTAATTACATTAAACGATTTACTTGAAGGAATTGTAGGTGATATTCCTGGAATCGATGAAGATGATGAACCTCAAGCTGTTCAAAGACTTGATGGAACCTGGTTAATTGACGGAAGATATCCTATTGATAAATTCAAAAAGTTATTTGATTTTAGAGAACCTTTACCTGATGAAGAAGAAGACAATTATACTACATTAGCAGGATTTATCTTAAGCATAAGTGGTACAATACCTGATGAGGAAGATAAATACGAATGTGGACGCTTTATTTTTGAGATTATTGATATTGACGGACACCAAATTGACAAGGTGCTTGTTACTGATTTGGGACCCCAAGAAACAATGCCTGAGGAATGAAAATGGATGCTTCCATCATTATCCAAGTTGTTTTACTTCTTGTAGGATTTGTATTTTTAATTAAAGGATCTGATTTTTTTGTTGATGGGGCAAGCAGCATTGCCTCCCTTTTAAAAATACCAACCATTATAGTTGGTTTAACAATAGTTGCTTTTGGAACAAGCGCTCCTGAAGCTGCAGTTTCCATTACTTCTTCAATTACTGGAAGCAATGCAATGGCCGTCAGTAACGTTATCGGAAGTAACATGTTTAACTTGTTAATGGTTATTGGTATTTCTGCACTTCTTGGCGACTTATTAATGGAAAAATCTACTCTAAATAAAGATTTACCATTTCTTGTAGGCATTACAATATTATTTGCTGTTTTTATATTGATTGGATGGAACATCACCCCTATTGAAGGAATAATTCTACTTGTTATTCTAATAGCTTACGTAGTATATTTAATTCATACCGCTAGAAAATCAGATGAAGCTAGTAAAGTTGAAAAAGCAAAGTTATCTCTTCCAAAAAGTATAATTTTTATAATTGTTGGTCTTGCAGGAATCGTACTTGGTGGAGATTTGGTTGTAAACAGCGCATCAGATATAGCAATTGCACTTGGAATGAGTGAAACACTAGTCGGATTGACAATTGTGGCAATTGGTACATCTTTACCAGAACTTGTAACCTCAATTACTGCTTTAAAGAAAGGTGAAAATCAGTTAGTTATAGGTAATGTGATTGGATCAAACATCTTTAATATCCTATTTGTTTTAGGTGCAAGTAGTGCAATAAGTTCAATACCTCTAAACTCAAGCATGCTTACTGATGTTATAATGATGGTTGCAGTTACAATTTTATGCTTCATTTTTGGTAAAACACAGGATAAATTTGATAAAAAAGAAGGGGCTGTGCTTGTTGCATGTTTCATACTATACATGGCCTTCGCAATCTTGAGAAATTAATTCTTTTAACTCGCAAGCCTTACAAATGTTTGAAGATGTGGGTTCACCACAGATTTCACATTCATTAAGGTTTGTGGATATATCATTTTCAAAAGTTAAAATCTGTTTAAAAGACTCCATCACATTATTTTTGATTCCAGGATATTTATCTTCACTAACGTTTAAAAACTCCTTAATTTTAGCCCTTAATGACAAGTGAGAATAAGGACATTCATCTAAGTGAATATCTATATTATTTAACACTGCCCACATTCCAACTTCTTTTTCAGGAGTGTTCCACAATGGTTTAATCCTTGGAATTAGTTTTGGATGAATCACATCAAGTTCAGGGCCAAATTTTGAGAATTTAATAGTATCTCCACGTGCAAAACTCATCAGAAATGATTGAATTTCATCATCAAGATTATGTCCTGTTGCAATTTTATTTGCCCCTAATTCATAAGCTGTTTTATTTAAAATATTTCTTCTAAAAACACCGCATGGAATACAAGCGCTTTTAAACTCATGATAAATATCATCTAAGGCAAATCCTTCTTCTGCTTTAAATGACTTTTGGACAAGTTCAATGTCCAATACTTTTGCATTATTAACGGCAGAATCAATACCGTGTTGTCTGTAACCTTTTATTCCCTCATCGACACTAATAGCCACCAAATCAAAATCCAAATTATTTTGATAGTTTTTTAAAGCATGAAGTGTCAAAACACTATCCTTTCCTCCAGATAATGCAACCGCTATCAATTCCCCTTCTTTGATTAATTCATAATCAGAAATCAAAGTATTGATTCTTGTAAAAATCTTTTCGTTAAATTCATCTTTATCTAATTTGACCATTACCAATTGATTTATAAAAAGACAAATAAATAATTTTACCAGGTGATTAAATGATTACATGTGATTTTGCAATTTTGCCTGTTGGAAGTGAAACTACAGAATGTAGGGATTATGTAACTGCAGCGGTCCAATCTATTAAAGATTCAGGACTTAACTATCAGTTAACTGGAATGGGAACACAAATTGAAGCAGAAAATTTAACAGAACTTTATGAAACAATTGCCAATGCTCAGGAAGCTGTTTTTAAACTTGGCATCGGCAGAGTTTATACTGTCATTAAAGTAGATGACAGAAGAGACCTTGAAAATAGAACTCTTGAAGCAAAAGTCGATACCGTTAATCAAATGCTAAAATGAAAAAAATAGAAAGTTAGTTTAAAAAACTAACATAATTTTTCAGAAGCAGTTTTAACTGCTTCGATTACTAAATCTAAATCTTCTTTTGTAAGTGAAGGATGTACCGGCAGGGAAATTACATTGTCTGCTGCAAGTTCTGCATTTGGACAATTTCCTTCAATATTTAAGGATTTATAGATTGGTTGATTATATAATGGAATTGGATAATGTATACCAGTTCCTACCCCACATTCATTAATGGCATCTACCCAATCATCCCTATTTCCTTTTTCAACACGAATTGTGTATTGGTGATATACATGTTTTGAGTCATATGCACAGTATGGTGTTACAACACCCTCAACATCTTTTAAACCTTCATTTAAATAAGCAGCATTATCTATTCTTTTTTCATTAAATTCATCTATTTTACCTAATTGTGCAAGACCTATTGCCGCTGAGATATCTGTCATCCTAAAGTTGTATCCTATTGCATCGTGGTGATATCTCACACTAGCTCCGTGTGCCCTGAATATTTTTGCATTTTCAGCCAAATCTTCATCATCAGTTGTGATAATTCCACCTTCGGAAGTTGTCATGTTTTTAGTAGGGTAAAAACTAAAGCAGGACATGTCACCCATACTTCCTACTTTCTTGCCGTTGCAGGTTGCACCGTGAGCCTGTGCAGCATCCTCAATAACAATCAGACCATGCTTTTCTGCAATTTCATTAATTCTATCCATGTTTGCAGATTGACCGTATAACTGAACTGGCAAAATCGCTTTTGTATTTTCAGTTATTAACTCTTCAATAGAATCCGGATTAATAGTGTAAGTTTTTAAATCAATATCAGCAAAAACAGGCTTTGCCCCAGTGTATAAAATTGAGTTTCCACTTGCAATAAATGTAAATGGAGTTGTAATAACCTCATCACCTTCACCAACACCACATGAAAGTAAAGCAACATGTAATGCAGCTGTTCCTGAGTTAACAGCAATACCATATTTTGCTCCAACCCACTCAGCGAACTTTTGTTCAAACTCCTCAACTTTAGGACCTTGAGCAATCATTCCTGATTTTAAAACTTCAACTACATTTTCAATTTCTTCTTCTCCAATTATCGGTTTTGCAATAGGAACTTTAATTTCTGACACATTTATCACCAATTTTTTAAAATAGATTAAAATATCTATAATAATGTTTAAATCTAATAATATTTAAAACATTAGTTAGTAATTAAAAGATTTAAGAGTGAGAATTAATGGATGACTATAAAATTATAAGTATTGAAGAGGGATTAACAAAAATAGAATTTCCTGAATATGAAAAAGTTTCATCTGATGCTCCAGTTTTTTACAACCCCCACATGGAATTAAATAGAGATTTGTCAATACTTGCTATACAAGTATTTCAAGAAGAGCAAGAAAGAGAAATAAACATCTGTGATTTGTTTGGAGGAAGTGGAATTCGTGGTATCCGCTATAAAAACGAGATTGATGGGGTTGAAACCGTATGCATTAACGACATTAGTGAAACTGCAAATTATTATGAAAGACACAACATCAAATTAAATAATCTAGAAGATATTGAAGTTTTCCAGCATGATGCTAGCATGTTTTTGAGAATGAAAAGAGGTGAATTCGATGTAATTGACATTGATCCATTTGGAACTCCTTCACCATTTTTAGACTCAGCAGGTTATTGTGCTCGAAGAAACTCCCTATTATGTGTAACTGCAACTGATACTTCTGCATTATGCGGAACATATAAAGAACCATGCATCCGCAAATACAATTCAAAACCTTATAAAAGCGAATATTGTCATGAAACAGGAATTAGAATACTGGCAGGTTTTGTTGCACTCACGTTATCAAAATACGGCAAATTTATAGAAGTTAAAATGTCACACAGCACCGAACACTATATGAGATTATACATTGAAGTTAAAAAAGGCCCTAAAAAGACTGATGAGTCTTTAAAAAACATTGGATACATCAGCCATTGTAAAAATTGTCTGCATAGACAAACAAGCAAGGGATTGGCTAGTCCAATTGAAGAATTTTGTCCAGTCTGTGGTGAAAAGTTAATACATGCCGGACCTTTATGGTTAGGAGATATTCAAAATGAAGAATTTATTGAAAAAATGATTGAGCAAACTGAACACAAAAAAATCAATACTGAAAAAGAAGCCTTAAAATTATTGAATAGTTGTCTTTTAGAAGCTAATGCTCCAGCAACATTTTTTGATGTTCATGCAATTTGTAAATCATTAAAAATTAGCGCTCCAAAACTTGATTTGATTTTTGATGAAATAAGAAAAGAAGGATTTGTTGCAATAAAAACCCATTACAATCCATTAGGGATAAAAACTGATGCAAACATAAAAGACATGCAAAAAATATTGGTAAAATTAAACGAATAGAAATTTTTCTTTAAAAAAAATATCATAACTCCAAAAATTATTTATTTAGATTAAAAATTATAGAACTTATAAATATAAAAAATGATTTTTTAATTAAAAATTAGAAAAAACTTATTTGAAAAAATACTATTATTAAATAATTTCAAAAAATCCAATTAAAAATTGAAAAAAATACAAAAACTTTTAAATATTATAAAAATATTACTATAATTTATAGGATAATGACTATTTATCCAATGAAATTATTAAAGGGAGATGCAAAATGGTAAAAACAAAAGATAATGTTATAAAATTAGACGATACTGATATTAACATTCTTAAAATTATTAATGAAGATGTAAGAACTTCATACAGACAAATATCTCGCAGTTTAGATGTGTCTGTTGGTACAGTTCACAATCGTATCGATAAAATGGTAAAATCTGGTGTAATCAAAAAATTCTCACCGGTTATCGACCATGAAAAATTAGGTTTTGTTTTAACCACCATTATTGGAGTAAGAGTTAAAGGTGGAAAACTCAAAAATTGGGAAGAAAAAACTTTCTTTAATAAAAATGTTGTAGGAATTTACGATGTTACTGGTGAATATGATGCATTTTTAATTGCTAAGTTCAGAAACACCAATGAACTAAATGCTTTTATTAAAGAATTATTAAAAGATCCAATTATAGAAAGAACATATACTCAAACTGTTTTAGATGTTATTAAAGAAGATATGGGATCTTCAAATATTTTATAATACCTAATTAAAAAAGCAGTTTTTAAAACTGCTTTATAATTACTTATTTTTAATAAATTTTCAAAAATGTTCAAAATAATTACTAATTTTTAAAATAACTGAAACAAAGTTTTAATAATGCTTAGTTAAAGTATACAAAATACATTAATTATTAAGTATATAAATGAAAAGAAACTTAAATATAACTATTTAATCAAAAAATTCGAGGTTATTACATTGGCAATTTGCTTACCCGATACTCAAGACGATGCTCCTAGCATACCTATAAAATTAACTAGAGTAGGCGTGACTGGAGTTAAAAAATTATTACAACTAGAAAGAACTAATAAAAGACCTATAATTCTATTACCTACATTTGATGCATTTGTAGACTTACCAAATGATCAAAAAGGTGTTCATATGTCTAGGAACCCGGAAGCCATTAGCGAAGTTCTCGAAACCGTTGCTAAAGATTCTACTGTAGACATTGAATCATTATGTGCAAAAATTGTAGACAAAATGATGACCAAACATGAATATGCAAAACGTGTCGAAATATCCATGACCACAGACTTCATGTTCATGAAAGAGTCACCAGTAACCAAAAACAAAACTCAAGAAATGGCTAAGCTAATAGCTAAAGCTGTTGGACTTAGAGATGACGATGGTAATGTATCAATAAGAAAAAGTATTGGTGCAGAACTTGTTGGAATGACCGTTTGTCCCTGTGCACAGGAATCTGTTAAAGAATCTGATAAGAATAAATTATTAGAATTTTTAGATGAAGAAACTACTCAAAAAGTTTTAGATACCGTGACTTTTGCTTCACATAACCAAAGAGGAGTTGGAACAGTGTTAATCGAAGTTCCAGAAGACAAAATTGTTAAAGCAGAAGACATCATTGATATTATTGAAAGTTCAATGAGTTCACCAGTATGTGAATTACTTAAAAGGCCTGATGAAAATGCAACTGTAATGAACGCTCACAGAAAACCAGTGTTTGTTGAAGATTGTGTTAGAAACATGATGGAAAAAATGGCTAATAAATATGCTGATTTCCCAGACGACACATTAATTACTGCCCGTCAGGAAAATCATGAAAGTATACACAGACATAATGCATTTGCAGAAAAAGTAACTACACTTGGTGAATTAAAAGAAGAATTAAATATTCACTAGGATTTGATTTAATGAAAAAGACTTATGAAATTGCAGGACAAGTAATGGGTTTTTTTGATTCATTTAAAGGATCAAGGCCTGCAATAAACAATGATAAAATATTAATTGTTAGAGGGAAATCAAGAAAAGCTATACCAATTAATGAATTTGATGCTAAACTTACAGAAATTGGTGAAATTCTTGGTGGAACAGAAGTAGATGCAACTTCAGAAGAAATTAGTGAAATTCTTAAATCTGGAGACAAACACATACAAGAAAGTGAACTTTCTACCGGTGCTATTGACAATCAAGGATTCATGAGAGTTAAAGAAGACTTAGAGTCAATGGGCCTTGTAGTTGAATATAAAGTATTCGAACTTCCAAGTTTTGATGTTGTAATAGCAATCTGGGAAGATAAAAATGAAATCCCACCACTTTATGTGGAAGTTACTGTTTCAGAACGTGAAGTGGAATAATGCCATCAAATTTAAATAAAGAAGATGTTCTCCAAATATTAAATGCTACAGATAGTGAAATAATTAATTATATGTCACAAACTGTGCAATATAGGGAGAATAATCTTATTACTTATTCTAAAAACGTGTTCATACCATTAACCGAAATTTGTAGAAATGATTGTGGATACTGTAATTTTAAAAAGAATCCTAACGATCCAAATGCAATTATCCTTAAAAGCAAAGAAGAAATTTTAGAAATCTTAAATGAAGCTGAAGAATATGGTTGTAAGGAAGCCATGTTTGCTTTTGGTGAAGATGCTGATGAAGAAGAAGTTGTTCGTTTAAGATTAAAAGAATTTGGCTATGAAAAGATGATTGATTATGTAGTTGATATTTGCCAAATGACATTGGATGAAACAACATTACTTCCACATACGAATGGTGGAAATTACTCATTTGAAGATTTAAAAAGACTTAAAGAAGTCAATGCATCAATGGGTTTAATGCTTGAAAATTCATCAAACAGATTAATGGAACTACCTGCACACAATAAAAGTCCCGGTAAAAATCCATCACTTAGGATTGAAACTATAGCCAATGCAGGAAAACTAAAAATTCCATACACTACAGGCATTTTAATTGGAATTGGTGAGACAAAAGAAGAAATAGCCGATTCATTGTTAACAATTAGAGAACTATATGACACCTATGGACATATCCAGGAAGTCATTATTCAAAATTTTACTCCAATACCTGGAATTGAAATGGAAAATTGGGCTGAACCAAGCTTTTTAGATATGATTAGAACTGTAATTGCAGGATGTTTAGTGTTTGGTGATACTGACGTTAGCATACAAGTTCCACCAAATTTAAACAATGATACTGCACAGATATTTTTATTATGTGGTGCTGATGATTGGGGTGGAGTATCACCTGTGAGTCCTGATTTTGTAAATATTACCTCACCATGGCCGGGAATTGATGAACTTGAAAAATTAACTGAAGATGCTGGATTTAAATTAGTTGAAAGACTATGCATCTATGAAAAATACATTAACAGTGAATGGTTAAGCGATTATCTCCTAGATAAGATTAATCAATGCAAGCATCAATAACCACATGCCATACGCCGGGAGAATACTTTTTAATTTTATTTATTTTTAACAATTCGACATCCCTATCTCCAGCTTGAGCTTTAATTCTCTCAATTGGCCTTTTATCCATTAATTTTTCAGGGACTGTTTCGTGATAGTGAACAATACCCCCTTTATTTAAGCTATCAATTGCTACTTTTAGATAATGGTGTGTTGTTTTAACATAACCCATTATTATACGATCTGCCCTATATTTTGGAGTTTCAACCATGCAGTCCCCCAGAATGGGATTTATATTGGTTAATTTATTTAATTTGATATTTTCGCATAAAAATTGGTAAGAATCGGGGTTGATTTCAATTGAATTAACAACTTTGGCATTTGAATGAACACCAATTGGAATTGAAAAGTAACCAATTCCAGCAAACATGTCAACTACGGTTTCTCCATCACCAACTAATTTAGCTATTCTTAATCGTTCATTATTGTTTCCTTTTGACCACATTACCTTAGCCAAATCCAATTTAAACAGACAGCCATTTTCCTTATTTATTGTTTCAGTTTCACTGCCATAAAGAATCTTGTAAACTGGTTCCCTTTTAGTTCCTTGAATATGATTGATTTTCATTATAGTTTTAACATTATACTTTTTTGATAATTCCTCAAAATCATCACCAGAATAATTGTTATCTAAAATCAAAATATCTCCAATTTTTTTATATTTCATTTTTACCCCATTAAAAGAAAACTTTATATATACAAATAGCTAATATTAATATTGTTAGTTTATACTAATTATTGATTCTGATTTTAAATAAAATTAATCTTACAGATTAGTTTATATTTTGTTATATTGACCTATAAGTAGTTGAAATAAGATATTTTAAATACTTATATGAGGTGTATTTAAATGGATGATAAAATACTAGAAGGTACAACAACCGTTGGAATTACTTGTAAAGACGGAGTTGTATTTGCAAGTGAAAGAAGAGCTAGTATGGGAAACTTAGTAGCTCATAAAGTAGCAGAAAAAATATTTAAAATTGATGATCATATTGTAACAACCATAGCTGGTTCTGTTGGAGATGCTCAAAGTTTAATGAAAGTCATTGAAGCTGAAGTTTCTCTATATCAAATGAGAAACA
>CAZOYH010000056.1:0-10448 GCA_964583995.1 uncultured Methanobrevibacter sp. | reverse complement strand
AAATAATGAAAAAGATTACTATAGCAATATTAGCTTTAATCCTTGTGGGAATGTTGATCCCAGCAGGATTTTCAACTGATTCCAACGTTGTAATAACTTATGGTGAGACAACCTATTCAAACACAAACTACAAATCAATTGTAGACAGTTTCTTTGCAGGTCAATCAAACTTAGATGTCAATAATATTGGTACAAAAATAATTACAGCAAATGAAGTAAATCAAGTGTCAAGTGGAATTACAGGAAAATACTACTCTTCAAATCAGATATTATCCTCAGCACTCCTTGATTTAAACGACAATGATAATCTTGAGGTTAGTGTAGACAAATCCAAAATCACTACAATAACCGGTGACATGTACATATCCGCTTTAAAATCCGCTGGTATTACCAAAGGTCACGTATATGTAACAAGTCCTGTTGAAGCGACAGGTGAATCTGCTCTTGCAGGAATAATGAATGCTTATGAACAAGTAACTGATGTAGAAATTCCGGAAAGTGTAAAAGAGGCAGCTAATGATGAAATATACACACAAGCTGAAATTGTGGACAATTCAGACGTTAGCGCCGATGAGCTATCTCAACTGGTGGACAATGTTAAACAGGAAGTGTCTGATGGAAATATCACAGATCACGATACAATTGTAAACATTATAAACAACTATGTTCAAAACAACAACATCAACATTACAAATGTGGACATTGAAAACCTGGCTGACACCATTGAGCAAGTGCAAAACGTACAAGGGGACGTAAACTACTATCAAGACCAAGTAAGTGGCTTTTTGGATGAAAATTCAAACGGCGGATTTTCAATTGACGGACTTTTCGATTGGATTAAATCCTTTGTAAATGGGATTTAATTCCCATTTTTCTTTTTTTCATAATGTTTATATCATTTCAATGATATATTGTTACACATCGTTTAAGTGGTGTGTAAAATGAGACTTAAAAAAACATTAATTTTATTTTCTATAATCTTCATTCTCTTTTTAGGCTTGGGAATGGTTCAGGCTCAAGATATCGATTCGCCATCTCTTTCAACTCAAAATGAAAAGACATTTGATGTTATTCAAAACGGCATTGATGAGTCTAATGAATCGGATGTTATTGTTCTCAGCGGAGTTTATGAGGGCAACGGAAGTTCAATTTCGATTGATAAGCCCATAACCATTAAAGGAGATGGTAGTGGCGCTAAACTTAATGCAAACTCAAAATCCCGCATATTTGACATTAACCATGATAACGTTACTCTTGAAAATCTAATTCTGGTTAATGGTAAGGACTATGATTATGGAGGGGCAATTTATAATGTTGCTGATAATCTTAAAATTGTAAATTGCACTTTCGAGGGCAGTGAAGCCAGCTATGGAGGTGCACTATATTCTACTGGAAGCAATGTATCTGTTGTTGACTGTCAGTTTACATCCAACATTGCAAAGTCATCCGGTGGAGCATTGGAGCTTGACGGAATGGATAATTATGTGGATAACTGTAATTTCAATTTAAACATTGCCTATCATGTCGGAGGGGCTGTTGCATGGGTTGGTGAAAATGGAATCCTGTCCAATTCTCTTTTTACAAACTCAAAAAATAATCAAAACAAGGCAAGCCAGTTTGGCGGTGCAGTAGTCTGGATGGGAAACAATGGTCAGTTAATCAAATCATCATTTTTCAACAACTATGCCAAAAAACATGGTTCAGCCATTTATTGGAAAGGAGACAACGGAAGTCTAAACTATTGTATCTTAAAGGATAACGATTATAATAATGTTTCAGTATATTTTGGAAATCCCAATTATGCAAGTTATAATTACTGGGGTTTGAATTTAAATTCAACACAATTTGTAGAAAACAATCTTATCTATTATAATGACTCTTTCTGTTTGGCTCAAAATTGGGTGAATATTGAATCTGAAAACAATTCATTAACTTTCAAATCAAATGATGGAAATCAGCTGGAGGAATATCTGCCGGATTATGAAATGAAATATAATGGAGTAAATGTAATAATTTCAAATAATCTCTATAAATTTAAAAAATCCACAAGCATAACTTGTTTCAATATGGTTATTTACACCACTGCTGATTCAAATAAGGTTTATTACTTTAAGATATTGCTTAAGGATGCGGATAATAACAAATTTTCATCTAAAAATCTTAAAATCCGTGTAAATAATGTAAATTATAATATAAAAACTAATTCTAAAGGAATCGCAAACTTTAAATTGAATTTAAAAAAACCAGGTTCATACAGGATTTCAGTTTCATTTAAGGGGGACGGCGATTATAAGGCAAGTTCCAAAACTGCTAAAATTACAGTTAAAAAACAGAAACCTGTATTGGCAGTCAAAACAAAAACATTAAAAGCAAAATCAAAAAGCAAAGTCATTAAAATTTCTCTAAAAAATCAGTTTAAAAAGGTAATTTCAAAAAAGACAGTTTATCTGACTGTCAATAAGAAAACATATAAAGCCAAAACAAACTCCAAAGGAATGGCAACATTTAAAGTTAGTCTAAAAACTAAAAACAGTTATAAATTCACAGCTAAATTTAAAGGAAATACATATTATAAAGCTATTTCTAAAAGTGGTTATGTTAAAGTTGAATAGTTTTTTTTAAATCATTACATTCGTAATGATTTTATTTATTTTTAAAAAATAAGTAGATGGAGTATTCAAACTCCACCTTTTGTTGAAATAGTTATATTTTCAGTGTATAATGGTGTTTGAGATGATACTGAATCAATAACTTTTATTTCTGCTTTAGCTGGTTGTTTTTGGTCGAAATACATTCCATCAAAAGTATATGTTTTTCCACTTTCTGGGTTTGCATCATTCCAACCTATTGTTGATTGAATTATTTTGTCTTGACTATCATAAAAGTTAATTGTAACTTCCAAATAATCAAATGTGGAGTCTACATGAATATCTCCAGAAACAGATCCGTCAAAATAACCATAACCATCATTTTTAATATTTTGTGTAACATTTCCAACGGTAACTGAGTTTTCAGCATTTATATGATATAATGCTCCTCCAGCCATTATAATTAAAAAAACCAATACAACAGTTAAAATTGGTATTGCCCATAACTTTTTATTGTTTGCATAATATCCTTTAAAATATAATGTTAGAATTGCAGCAATTATGAATAGTACTGTTGATATTTCACCAAAACGACCAATGAACATAAAGATTAATGCTCCTGCAGCAATAAACTCAACAGCAGCAATTAATGGTTCATCTAATTTTTCCATCAATACTATTCCAATTATGCCTCCAATAATGCCTAGAGCCATTGCAGCTAGAATATTGTCCCAACCAAAAAGCATTGGTGTTCCTAATCCTTCAGCAACTGATACAATAATGGCGATAATGGCTAATATTAAAGGTAACTTGGTGATAAATTCACTGTTTCCTTTAGGTTTAACTGTGTTTTGTGTAGGGGTTTCATTAAGTTTATGTCCGCAAGATACACAGAATTCCGCATCATCGTCTAGTTCCTGCCCACATTTTCTACAATATTGAACCATATTTTTTAACCTCCTTTAATATTTTATAAGATTTTTTCAAAATTTAAATATTGTTATTATGCTATTATTAATTAGATTAAATGATATGTTTATTAGTGTCATGTTTTTAGTTTAAAATTAAGTTATAACTGATAAAAATTACTTTTGAAAAAGACTGGTGTTTATTAGTGCTAATTTTTTGATTTTATTATATCAATATTTATTATACATGGCATTTCAATTCTTTTTTTAATTTTAAGTAAAATTTAATAATGTTTTGTTATAAAATTATTATTAAAGCAATATTGATGTTAGCTTGTAATATTGTATGGAGTTGGTTAAAATTTCAAATTTTAATGAGGATAGCTATGAGCAGGGGCTAATTGAGTTATTTCAAAATCTAGGATATAATTACTATTCAGGTTATGACATTGAAAGAAATTATAAGAATCCTATTTTCATGAATGATTTAGAGAATCTGTACTTAATTAATGCGGATGAAAGCAGAATAGCTATTGAAAACGCAATTGAAAAAATTCAAGACTTTGGCATTGGAAGTCTTGTTGATAAAAATGAGAAGTTCATGAACTTTTTGCAAAATGGTGTTTCTGTAAATTATTGGGAAGATGGAGAAGAAAAAGCAACATTAATCAAACTGATTGATTGGGAAAATCTAGAAAACAATATATTTACAGTTATAAATCAATGGACAATTGAAGAAAGGGAAGTCAAACGTCCAGATATTGTTGTTTTTATTAATGGTTTACCATTGGTAGTTATTGAGTTAAAATCTCCTGCAAGAGATAACACTGATGTATCTGAAGCATATAATCAGTTACATAAATATATGAGAGTTATTCCTTCATTATTTAATTACAATGCTTTTTGCGTAATGAGTGATATGGCAATATCAAAAGCAGGAACAATAACAGCGCCTGAAGACAGGTTTATGGAGTGGAAATCAACTGATGGAAGTTATGAATCAACAAAATGGGCTGACTTTAATACATTTTTTAATGGGATATTTGAAAAGACAAGATTCATGGACATTCTCGAATATTTCACAGTCTTTTCAAAGGATGCGAAAAACAATATAAAAATCTTGGGAGCATATCATCAATATTTTGCAGTAAACAAAGCTGTTAATTCAACTTTAAAAGCAATTGAATCCAATGGAAAAGCAGGAGTGTTTTGGCATACTCAAGGTAGTGGAAAAAGCTTATCTATGGTGTTTTATGTTAAAAAACTTCTAAATGAACTTAAAAGCCCAACTTTTGTTGTCATTACTGATAGAAATGATTTAGACCAACAGTTATATGAACAGTTCACAAAATGCTCTGATTTTTTAAGACAAACTCCAATTCAAGCAACATCTAGAAAACACTTAACAGAACTTTTAAACAATCGTCAGGCTAATGGAATATTTTTTACAACAATGCAAAAGTTTGAAGAGTCAACTGATGTTTTAACAGACAGGAAAGATGTTATTGTAATATCTGATGAAGCACACAGAAGCCAATATGGTCTTGAAGAAAAAGTTGATCCAAAAACTGGAGAAATAAAGATTGGAGCTGCAAGAAGAATAAGAAATGCACTTCCAAATGCAACATATATTGGATTTACTGGAACTCCAATTTCAAGAGCTGATAAAAGTACAAGGGAAGTGTTTGGTAATTATATTGACATTTATGACATGACTCAATCTGTTGAAGATGGTGCTACTGTACCGTTAAGTTATGAAAGTAGGGTTGCTAAACTTCATTTGGATGAAACAATTTTACAAAAAATCGATGAAGAATATGATAAATTAGCTGAAGAAGCTGATGATTATAATATATGGAGAAGTAAGCATGAATTAAGCAAAATGGAAAGTTTACTTGGAGCACCTGAAGTAATTGAAGACATATGTAAAGACATAATTTATCACTATGAAGAAAATCGCCAGTATGAACTTACGGGTAAAGCGATGATTGTAGCTTATTCAAGAGAAATTGCCATTAAAATGCATGAAAAGATATTGGAACTGCGTCCTGAGTGGAATGATAAAGTAAAAGTGGTCATGAGTGGTTCTAATAAAGATCCAGATGAATGGTATAAAATAATAGGTGATAAATCCTATAAAAAACAGCTTGAAAATAAATTTAAAGATGATTCAGATCCAATGAAAATAGCTATTGTAGTTGATATGTGGCTTACTGGATTTGATGTTCCGTCCCTTGCAACAATGTATGTATTCAAACCTATGAAAGGACACAATTTAATGCAAGCGATTGCCCGTGTCAACAGAGTATTTAAAGGAAAAGAGGGAGGTCTTATTGTTGACTATATTGGCATAGCATCAGCATTAAGACAAGCGATGAGTGAATACACTGATAGAGACAACAAAAATTATGGTGAAATGGATGTTGAAAAGGTAGCATATCCTAAATTCCAAGAAAAACTTGAAATCTGCCGTGATTTGTTCCATGGCTATGATTACTCCAAATTCTTTGAAGATAGTAATCTGGAAAGGTCTAATGTGATAAGTGGTGGTGTTAATTTCTTTGAACATCCACTAATGGAAGATGAGAAAAAAGAATACATCAAACAATCATTAATGCTTAAACAGGCATTATCATTATGTAGGAGTGTTGCAAAGAAAAAAGAAAGATTTGAAGCAGCATTCTTTGAGTCAGTCAGGTCAGTTTTGGTTAAATTAAATTCTGATAGAAAATTGTCCTTTAAAGAAATCAATGAAAGAATTTCAGAATTGCTAAAACAGTCAATTAAAAGTGAAGGTGTCATCAGTATCATTGACGTTGGTGATAAGATTTCATTATTTGACCCTGATTTCTTAGATAAGGTAGCTAATATGAGAGAAAATAATTTAGCCATTAAAATCCTTCAAAAATTATTAAGCGATCAAGTTAATATCTATAAAAAAACCAATCTGGTTAAATCTGAAGAGTTCTCTGAAATGCTTAAAAATACAATGGATAAGTATATCAAAGGCAATATCAGTAATGAGGAAGTTATTCAGGAATTAATTAGAATGGCTGAATTGATTAAAAATGCACATAAAGAAGGTGACGAGCTAGGATTAAATGAAGAAGAACTAGCATTCTACAATGCAATTGCTCTTCCAGAAAATATTCATGATTTCTATGATGATAAAACATTAGTTTTAATTACACAAGAGCTTACAGAAGCTCTAAGAGCAAATAGGACTATTGATTGGCAGAAAAAGGAAAGTTCTAGAGCTAAAATGAGATTAATTGTTAAAAAACTTTTAAAGAAATATGATTATCCTCCTAAACAGAGAAAAGAGGCATTAGATAAAGTTATTGCACAATGTGAATTGTGGGCAGATGAGGCGGTGATATAATGGCAAAAGAAAACACATCAGAAATAGGATTTGAAAAACAAATATGGGATGCAGCAGATGAACTTAGAGGTTCTATGGATGCAGCAGAATACAAACATGTTGTATTGGGATTGATTTTTCTAAAATATCTATCTGACAAATTTGAAGAAAAATACAATGAGTTAATTGAAGAAGGTGATGATGAAGAAGATAGAGATGAATACATTGCAGAAAACATATTCTTCGTACCACCAGAAGCCCGTTGGAAAGTCATTGCAGATAATGCTCATTCTGCAGAAAATGGTAATATAATTGATAATGCAATGAAATTAATTGAAGATGAGAACGATTCACTTAAAGGAATTTTACCAAAAACATTTGCCCGTGATGAACTAGACAAAAAGAAATTAGGTGCAGTAATAGATATTTTCACAAATGTTCAAATGTCTGAAAAAGGAGATAAAACAGATATTTTAGGACGCACTTATGAATATTGTTTGAGTATGTTTGCAGAAACTGAAGGTAAGAAAGCAGGTGAGTTTTACACTCCAGCTTGTGTTGTTAAAACATTAGTATCAGTTTTAAAACCTTATGATGGAAGAGTATATGATCCATGTTGTGGCTCTGGAGGAATGTTTGTTCAATCTAAAAACTTTATTGAAAATCATAGTGGTAACATAAACAATTTATCTGTTTATGGTCAGGAATCAAACCCTACAACATGGAAAATGGCAAAAATGAATTTGGCTATTCGTGGAATCGAAGCTGATTTAGGTGAACATCAGGAAGACACATTTTTAAATGACTTACACAAAACTCTTAAAGCTGATTTCGTAATGGCAAATCCTCCGTTCAACCTCAAAAAATGGGGTCAAGAACAACTGCAAGATGATTTAAGGTGGAAATATGGAATCCCACCAAAAGGAAATGCAAACTTCGCATGGATGCAACACATGATACATCATTTATCACCAAAAGGAAAAATTGGGTTGGTTTTAGCTAATGGTTCATTATCTTCAACCACATCTGGTGAAGGAAAAATTAGACAGGCTATTGTAGAAGATGACCTTGTAGAATGTATTGTAGCGTTACCAACACAATTATTTTATACAACAGGAATTCCAGTTTGTCTGTGGTTTTTGAATCGTGATAAAAAGCAAAAAGGTAAAACTTTGTTTATTGATGCACGTGAAATGGGAACAATGGTTTCAAGGAAATTACGTGAGTTAACCGATGAAGATATTGATTTGATTGCTGATACTTTCACTAAATTTGAAGAAGGCAATTTAGAAGATGAAAAAGGATTCTGTAAAGTCAGTGATTTAGAAGAAATTAAAAAACATGACTTTATATTAACACCGGGGCGTTATGTTGGATTTAAACCAGAAGAAGATGATGGAATTCCATTTGAAGAAAAGATGAAAACATTAACAATTGAATTAGGCGAGTTATTTGAAGAATCTAATGAACTTGAAGATAAAATTCGTCAAAGTTTAAAGGAGATTGGTTTTGAATTCTAGATTTAAATTTAGAATTTTTTTATTAAAGGAGGGGTAAATTTGAGTTTAGATTCATCATATTCTGTTAAAGAAATTAGAGAAATTTGTAAGATAAATGCTTCATCTTACTCAAAAAAAGATAATTGGGATTTTTTTAATTATTTAGATACAAAAAATATTACAAAGGGAGAAATTAATGAAATTAAACATTTGAATCCAACAATAGAAAAAATTCCAAGTAGAGCTAAAAGAAAAGTTAATATTGATGATATTATTATATCAACGGTACGTCCAAATCAAGAGCATTATGGAATTATAAAATATGAAACAGATAATTTCCTAGTTTCTACAGGGTTCACTACTTTAACGGTTGATAAAACTGTAGCAATACCAAAATTCATTTATTATTATATTACTCAAAATCATATCACTAATTCATTACAAACAATTGCAGAACAAAGTACAACTTCCTATCCTTCAATCAAACCATCAGATATTGGGGATCTTGTTATAAATTTACCTCCAATCGATATTCAAAAAAAGATAAGTAATATTTTGTCTAGTATTGAAGATAAAATTGAGATTAACAAAAGAATAAATAAAAATTTAGATGACTTATGCCATTCTTTATTTAAGTATTATTTCATTGATTTTATTCCTTTTTATGATGATGATTTCATTGATTCAGATATTGGTGAAATTCCAAAAGAATGGAGCATAACAACTGTAGGGAATATTCTTGATTGTAAATTAGGTGGAACTCCAAGCAGATCTAATGAATCTTATTGGGGAGGAGATATTGCTTGGATCAATTCTGGAAAAGTTAATGACTTTAGAATTATTGAACCTTCAGAATACATTACTGAAAAAGGTCTTAAAAAATCTGCTACAAAATTATTGCCTGCTAAAACTACAGTTATAGCTATTACCGGTGCTACTTTAGGTCAGATTAGTTTATTGGAAATAGATTCTTGTGCTAATCAATCAGTAATTGGTATTATCCCTAACATTAATTATCCATATGAATTTGTTTATCCATTAATTTCAAGCATTCTTATTGATCTACTAAAACATCAAACAGGAGGAGCTCAACAACATATTAATAAGAATAATGTGGAATCTTTTAAAATTATATGTCCTCCAGCAGAAATTATTTCAGAGTATAAAAGAATTGTAAGTCCAATATATTCTAAAATATCTGCTAATTGTTTTGAAATAGAAAAACTACAAAAATTAAGCGATACTTTACTTCCTAAGTTAATGTCGGGTGAGATTGATGTCTCGAAGATAAATTGTGATTTAGAATAGCAGTTTAGCTGTTATTCTTCATTTTATATTTTTAATTTAAAAATAGCTATTTGTTCTTATTTTGTTATTTTAAAACTAATGATAGCTTTTTCACATTGATAATAACATTGTTATATTTTTATTTTATAAAATCTTCACAAAACTAAACAATAATTTAACCAATAAATTTTCTGTGAGCTATTTTCACATTGCTCTGGTTTACCATGGCATATTGCATTGTTGTATCGATTTGAACATGACCTAACAATTTCTGAACTTGTTCTATTGGCATTCCCTTATCAATTGCATTTGTGGCCATTGTTCTTCTAAATTTATGTGGATGTACTTTATTTATGTTACATTTCTTTCCTAGTTCTCTTAATCTTGTTTCAACTCCACTAATCCCTAATCTATCATATGGGCTATTTAGAGATACAAATAATGCTGGATTTTCATCAATTCTTGATTGTAAATATTCGATTAAATGTATTTTTGTCCTAGCGTCAAAATAAACAACTCTTTCACTTTCTCCTTTTCCAAATACTATACATTCTCTTTCATAAAAGTTTATATCTTCAATATTCAGCCTTACTAGCTCACCAACTCTTATTCCAGTTGATGTCAATAATTCAACCATTGCTAAATCTCGTATTTCTTTGCAATTATCTCTTAATACTTCTAAATTTTCATCTGTTAAAACTTCTTTAACGACTCGTCCCGTTTTTACTCTGTGAATTCTTCGAACTGGATTTTTTTAGAATATAGTCTTCATCTTCAAGCCATGAAAAGAAACTTGAAAATATTC
>CAZOYH010000055.1:0-10556 GCA_964583995.1 uncultured Methanobrevibacter sp. | reverse complement strand
AAATTCGCAATCTCATAGTATTGCTCCGGGATATTTTGAAGACCTGCCAAAAATGTCCCTGACATTCCCATATTTTCATCAGGAATACCACCAAGATAAGGGAAAAAATCACAAACATCCATCAATTTTGATATTATTTCCGGATTTTTAACTTCTCCTCCAGATTCAAAAGTTTTTTTAAGACCCAATAATCTGTTTTCAGGTTTAATAACTCTTTTAACTTTATTAAGTGGAACACCCATCATTTCTACATTAGTCACATCACAAAAATATAGATAATCCGGATGATTTTTCCTTAAATAGTCGTAAGCTTCTACAGACCCAACTTTCCTATATCTAATTCCGTCTTTTTCACGATCTCCATTTTCATCAGGCACATATCTTAAAAATGATATGTATCTATCACTTGGATGAATGTAGTTTGTAGATGCAAAATATAATCCATCAGTAGTGTAGATAAAATCTCTTGTTCTTACTTGCATAAAATTAACCTCTCATTAAATTTTTTTTAATTAACAACCTTTTACAAAGCATATCAAAATTTAACTTAATATTAAGTTTATTTACTTATTTTATTTAAATAATTCCTTCCAATTCTTTATTTTTAATTTTAATAAATATTTTATCATTTTATTTTACAGTCGAATTTTTACTTTCGCAAAAATTTTTTTTATAAATGCTCTTATTTTAAATCTAATTATTTTAATTATTCTTACTTTTCTAAAACTTGAAATAACATTTGAAATTATTTAAAAATAGAAATGTTGGGTTATTAATAGTTATTTGGAGAATAATTATTAATATATATGGCAAAATAAACTATGAGCCATATTATTCAAGACATTTAAATTTTTGGATATTGGATCTGAACTTAATGGTAAAAATCAAGATGAAAACTATTAAAATTTGGTTAAAACAAAAATGTTCTACTTAAATTCGTCAAATTAATATTTAATTATGTAAAATGGGTATTTCTAAGGCATTCCAGGGTTTATAATAACTATGGTGAAAATGCAGAAAAAACTAGATTAAAAACCATATAATCGTCAATGTCTACATGAGAATAATCTTAAAGTAAACAGCAAAAGTTTGGATTAAAAATGCAATATACAATTCATAATAGTATCAATAAGACAAAAATCAAAATGTTATGTATCAATTGAAGCACTGGATGTTTTATCCAGTGCTTAGTATTCTTGGATTGATTGTTTAGATTTGTCAAATATCACCAATGATATTTGGAACAACTCTCATTGAGGTTGCAAAATGAAATAAACATTGATAGATGTTTTCATAATAGTTTATTCATTGGATGATAATCAACAGGGTCGGTGCCTAACGGTTTTGCAGCTTCAGAAATAAACATGTCTGTTTGAGCTACAGCAGGAAATGCAATGTCAGCATTTTCAATTGGTCCAAAAAGAACGAAATCACCGGCACACATCACTTGTACGATATTTGCACCGATATCACAGACAGTGAATGCATTTTTATTTCCTTCTTTTTTGTATTCTCTTAACCAATCCCATGCTGAAGGAACATTGTGGATTCCGGATCCCACTGGATATCCCCATTTTGCCTTTTCAGCAAACGAGGTTCTAGCTGCAATACCTGCACCTTGACCTAATGGGGTTACTGCCGTATCCATCATGAATCTGTCAATCCCACACTCTTCGGCTACTTCAAGTAAACCTTTTTCATATGCTCCGTCATCTCCGTTTTCCCACATATTTATTTTTCCTTCAACTGTAGCATTCATAGGGTTAAATCCTAAAATTATTGAAGCTGAAATGTCAGTTTCGGCAACTGCTTCTAATTCAGCTTTGTCTGCTGACATATTGATGGAATTATAAATTGCTCTTTCGGTTAATCCGACTTCGTCGACATATTGTGCACCTGCAACTCTTGCATCACCTGATGTTGAATCTATGAGGAATGGGGCATCACATATTTCTCCGATATATTCAATATATTTCGGTAGTGCTTCAACAGTCTGTCCGAAAATCTGCACGATGTATGGATTACCTGTTACATCCGAAATTGATGCCATATCGTTGACTAGCTTTTCAGCCCTATCCTTATCGAAGTCCCCTGTTAATTCATCATTAAGAATGTTGTGTCCTCCGTAAAATATTGTTCCTGCTAAAACGGTCGGATATTCACCTGGTTGTCCGCCCATTTTAACTCCAGCGAAGTCAAAAACTACTTGTTCTTTATCAAATTTAAACATTTTGTGTAAACCTCTTTTTTTTAAGACTTGACTTATTCAATTATACTTTAATAAAATTAAAGTCAAGTCACATAATGTGTTTATCTAGTAGTGTTATATAAAGTTTTTGATAATTTCATCTTGTTTAAATTCTCTTTCTAAAGTTTGTTGATTGATTAATCATGGTCAATTAATGTTTTTAATACATTTTATTTGGTTTATAATTCTGTAATTTTATTTTTGTTTATTTTTGGTGTTTTTCTTTTTATTATACTAAATATGCTTTCTTTATCATTTCTTCAGAATATATTTTTTCGAATTTTTTGATGCTTAATTTTCTGTATTTCTCAATTTGATGTTGGATGTGGGTAGTATTTAGTTTAATGCTGTTATTTCTTAATTTATATGTGTCCTTATTAAATTTGAATAATATAGTTTATCTGCTATTATAAATTGTAGATTGTATTTTTTTAAACTTCTTATTGATACTATTGCAAATTTGCATCGTGTTTGGTTCTTTTACTAATTGGGGGTGATATATTATTCTTGAATCTACATCAATTGCAATATGATATTTGGTGAAGTTTTTTTCACATCAGGGTTATGTATTTTGAGTAATGTTTGTCAGAGTAGTCGTTTGTAAATCCTCTGCTATCAAGAGTACTAATTTCAGTTTTATTCAAAGGATAAAACTATGGGGAATGCATTACTTCAAAAAATATGTATTATATAACCTTTGTAGTGTAATTTAAGTATTTTAAAGGGAAGCATATACAAAATTTAATTAACTATTTAATTTTTATTTTCATAGAAATTTTTATATTAAATTATAACTAATGTTAATTCATGAATATTACTCATAGACATGTTGAAGATATTTTTGAATATGATGGTAGTCAAATTAATCCATCATGGGCATTTAATGAATTTGGAATTTATGGTTCTTCAATCGTTACTTGGATAGGTCCTGTAAATATTACTCCAAATAATTTGAAGGATTTTGCTGATGTTGGTCTTGAAATTAAATCAAATGCGATGGTTAATTTTATTTGTGAGTTTTTTGATCAACAACCAACTAATATGAGAATAGCTTATCTCCGCCAAAGATTGCTTGTAATGATATTTAGGGAGATATTATTTGAAAAAGGTGTTATTACAACTCGTGAAGGTGATGATATTTTTGTTGATGAAAGAAAATTAAGTATTTCAATAGCTAGTATCTCACTTAACTCTTCTAAGATTCATTTTGCTCTTAATTTAGAAGATAAAGGAACTCCAAATGATGTTGAAACTATTGGTTTATATGATATTGGGGATGTCTTCAATGAAAATAATTTAAAAGATTTAATTTTTGAAGTTGTTAATCGTTTTATCGACGAATTAGAAACTATTGAGAAAGATATTAGTAAAACTAAGGTGTTATTATGAAAATTTTAGTTAATGGTATTCAATCAAATTTAAGATTCTCCTCAGCTCATGTAATTCCTGGCCATGAATCATGCGGATTCATACACGGCCATTCATACTTTGTGGATGTTGAAATTGAAGGTGAAAGGGCAGGGGATTTTGAATTTGTAGTTGATTTTAAAGATGTTAAAGGGTATACTAAGGCGATTTGCGATGAACTAGATCACAGGTTATTAATTCCTGTTTATAACAAATTAATTGATTTTAAAGATTTTGATAAGGATAAAGATTCAATTTTTGATTTAAAAGAACAAAGTTCTGTTCACTTTAAGATTGATGGAAAAGGATATTCCATTCCTTCTGTGGACTGTGTGTTCTTACCTTTACCTTACACTTCAGCAGAAGAATTGTCTAAGTTTTTTGCAGAAACTTTGGCTAAAAAACTGTCAGAAACTTATGATAATCTGAAATATGTCGCCGTTTGTGTAAATGAGGGCATTGGACAAGGTGCTGAATTTAGGAAAGATTTATGATGAAAGCTCCGATTATTGAAATATTTTCCTCCTTTCAAGGTGAAGGTCTATTAATAGGTGAAAGACAAATTTTTGTTCGTTTTGCAGGTTGTAACTTAAACTGCAATTATTGCGACACCAATGATAGTAAATCCGAAAAGTCAGGCGTTTTAATGACTCCCGAAGAAGTTAGCTGCGAAATTAGAAAACTTTTAACTCCTGACTGTAAAACAATCTCATTTACTGGAGGTGAACCTAGCTTATATCCGGAGTTTATCTCAAAGGTTTGCGAAAACTTTGATTTGGATATAATGCTTGAGACAAATGGAACTTTGCCGGATAAAATTGATTCAATTAAAAAACTGGACATGGTATCATTAGATATCAAATTACCAGAGCATTTCGATGGAGATTTTGACGATTCAATTTTTCTAAATGAAATCAAATCACTAAATTTATTAATGGCGAAGTCTATAAATGTATATTGTAAAGTAGTTATATTGCCGTCAACAAAAATAGAGTCATTTAAAGAGGTAGTTGAAAAATTATCACAAAATATTTCAAACAAAAGCAACCTTAAAATAATTATCCAACCTTCTAGTCCGTTAGGAGAATGGAAAGACATTAATTTTAAATTATTTGAATTTTCCGAAGTTGTTGGGCAATATTTTGATGTTTCCACCATTCCTCAAATCCATAAAATTTTGGATATTGAGTGAATTTTGTTTTTAATATTGATTTTATTTTTTAGGCGCAATTGTAAATTTGAGGTGTGAAAATGAAAGATAAAACATCCATTAACAGAAAATCAAACACAGGTGCAGTTGAACGTGAAACAAAAGTTCATGATAAAGAAGGAGACATCATGGCTATTGCAACTAGAGATGTAGTTTCAATTCCTCCTTCCAAAAGTATTAAAGACACTGCTAAAGTAATGATGGAACACGAATTTAGGAGATTACCAATCACTGACCCTGGTTCCGGCAAGTTATTAGGTATTGTGACAGTAATGGATATATTAGATTTCTTTGGTGGAGGAAAAAAATTCAACATTATTGAGAAAAAATACGAAGACAATTTCTTAGCAGCTATCAATGAACCGGTTAAAGAAATCATGACACGTGATTTAATTACCTTATCTTACAAAGCTTCAATTGGTGAAACCATTGAAACCATGTTAGCTAATCAATTAGGAGCTATTCCTCTTGTCGATGCTGATGGAAAAATCGCAGGTATTGTAACAGAAAGGGATATTGCATTATCCTTAGCAGGTATTGCAGGTAATGAAACTGTACAAGATTATATGAGTACTAAAGTATTCAACACTACTCCTGGAACCCCACTTGAAGGAGCATGTAAAATAATGGTTAGGAATGGTTTAAGAAGAATTCCAATCATTGGTGGGGAAGCTGATATTTCTAAAGCAGCTAAAAAATTATTAGGAATTATCACATCTACTGATATTGTAAGATTTTTAAATGCTAAAGAATTATTCGATCATTTAAATTCCAATTTAGCAACTGATGTATTAAAAACTACTGTTTCAGAAATCATGGTTGAAGATGCTATTACAGTACCTCCTACAGAAACTATTGGTGATTTATGCCAATTATTCGCAGACAAAAACATCGGTGGAGTACCTGTTGTTAAAGATAATGAAGTAATTGGAATTATAACTGAAAGAGACATTTTAAATGCAGTTAAAAGAGTTTAAATACTTTTAAGGAGATGATAATATGCAAATTAAGAATTTGATGTCTGAAGATTTAATTACTATAGACAAAGATCAAAATCTTTCTGATGCTTTAAAATTGTTACGTAAACATAATGTATCTCGTTTGCCAGTAACAAACAACAAAGAGCTAGTTGGAATTATTTCTGAAAGAGATATTGCCAATAAACTTGGTTCTTCAAAATATGAAAGTATGCCTGCATCAAGACTTCATATTTCATCCGTAATGGTTAAAGATGTGTTTACAGTTCCTGAAACAATGCAATTAGCTGATGTGGCAAAATTAATGTTGGATGAAGGCATTGGTTCAGTACCGGTCATGTGTGAAGATAAAATGGTGGGTATTGTTTCAAAAGCAGATTTTGTTACTCTTGCAGTAGGCATTGCTTTTGATAAAATAACTGTAAAAGAAATCATGTCAAAAGATTTGACAGTTGTTTCTCCAACTGAAAGACTAGTTCACGCAAGAAGATTAATGATTGAGTCTCATGTTGGAAGATTGCCTGTTGTTGAAGATGATGAACTTGTAGGTATGATTACTTCAAAAGATTTAATGAGGGCATTCATCGACTTTAGAAAAAATGTTCCTGAAAAATATCAAAAATCTCAAATTAAAGAGGTTCTTGTTGAAGATATCATGTCTTCTAACCCACAATATGTTTCAAAAGAAATATCCATATCTGAAGTTTCGAAAATCATGATTGAAACAGGATTCAACGGATTACCTGTTGTAGATGAAGGTAAAGTCGTTGGAATCATAACACAAACTGATATTTTAAGACTAATTGAAAAATTAGAATCTTAAATATCTTTTTTTCTTTTTTTGGAGGAATTACTATTACCTTAATTTCGTTTTTAGGTCCTAAAGGCACTTTTACTCATGAAGCAGCTAATATGCTTGGTGATGATTTGGTGCCATATTGCACTATCCCTGCAGTTATGGAAAGTGTTGCTCGTGGTGAAACAGAATTTGGAATTGTTCCTATTGAAAACTCTATTGAAGGGCCTGTTGGAATTACTCTTGATTCTCTAGCTCATAAGTTTAATTTGAGCATATTTGGTGAGATTATTATTCCAATTAATCAAAATTTAATTGTCAATCCCGGCACTTCTATGGATGATATTGAAGATGTTTATTCTCATTCTCAAGCAATAGCTCAGTGTCAGGAGTTTATAAGCCAAAACAATATACAACCACATTATGCTGTAAGTACTGCAAGTGCTGCTAAAAGTATTATTGGTGATAAATCAAAAGCAGCAATTGGAAATGCTAAAACAGTTGAATTATATGATTTGGAAATTCTTGGGGCTAATATCCAGGACACAGATAATAATGAAACAAGATTTGTTGTACTTTCAAAAGAAAATCATAAACCTACTGGCGATGATAAAACTTCAATAATTTTTTCAATTTATGAAGATAAACCTGGAGGACTATATAAAATATTGGGAATTTTCCAAAAAGAAAATATTAACTTAACAAAAATTGAATCAAGACCGTCTAAAAAGGGTTTGGGCAAATACTTATTTTTTGTTGATTTTGAAGGCCACAAAGATGATGAAATCATTCAGGAAATCTTGAATGAAATATCACAAAATACTTATTTTTTAAAAGTTTTAGGTTCATATCCTAAATTTTAGGCAAACTTTAAATTATTGTTTTAATATAATTTATCTTAATAGTGCAAGTAAACTATATGTTTAAGTACTTTTTGCAGATATTTGTCTGTAAAATTATGTTGTATGATTAAATATTCAGGGAGGGTAGGAATGCCAAACGATAGGGAAAAACTTCTAAGTGTCATGGCAAGTTTAGAATCAGATTATAAATCTGGAAAAATTTCTCGTGAGAAATACAATTATTTCAGATCTAAATATCAGGATAAACTCAATTCTATTGATGCTCAAGCGGCAACTAGAAGAATAAGGTCTATGCAAGGTAAACCTTCTTCAGATACTACTAAAAAGAAGAGAAGTAGAAAACCTGCCAAAAATAAACAAGAACAGGAAGATTTAGTTCAAAAATATATTATAAATCCTAAAAAAGGTGATGCAAAGTATGATAAAAAACCGAAATCATCTATGGATAGTGGAACTTTTAAATTAGTTTTGATTTTAGTATTGGTCGTTGGTTTTACTGTAGGTGTTGCATATGGAGTCTTTAATTTTGATTTCGATTCAGTTTCTGGCAATGAAGTAGTTGCTATTGTTCAAGATACAGCGTTCCCTGAATTTAACGAAGATATTATTGAAAATACTACTGATACAAATGATACAGAAGAAGAGGTGGAAATCGAAGAAATTGAAACTACGACAGACACATCTTCAGATACTTCACAAGACACAAATGACAATTCACAAGGTGGGGGATCTAATTATAATCCTTCTCCTGATTCTGGTGGAGGAAGTCAATCAGAACCTTCTGATTCTGGAGGAGATCAATCTTCTGATTCTGGAGGTGCTGGGGAATAATCTTTTCATTATTCCATTGAGGTGAAATCATGAAAAACAATGTTTTAAAATATGCAATTGGAATCAGTTTATGCTTACTTTTCATTGCTTGTGTTTCATGTGTTAGTGCAGATGATTCATCTGATTTAACCATGTTATCTCTATCAAAAGGAGGTATTGTAATAAATTATCCGTCTGACTGGGGGTATTCTCAAGCAGAATCTCAGTATTCAATAATGTCTATTTCCAAGCTTGATTCAATTGATTCCTTAGGTGTCGGTCAGGTTAATATTAATATAGAAAAGAAACCTATTGAAGGTGATTTCTATACCTTTGTCAACAGCACTTACCAATCAATGTCAAAAGATTCTTCTTTTGAATTGCTTTCTTCAGGAGAAGTTGCAGTAAGTGGAATGACTGCTTTGGAATATACTTATACTTCAAGCCAAAATGATACAACTATTAAAGAACATAAGGCAGTTTGGTTTGAAAAAGGTGGACAAGCTTATGTTTTATTATATAGCGCTCCATTAGACCAATTTGAAAGTAATTTGTATGTCTTTGATTATATTTTAACAGATATTCAAATTAACTAATTCTTTTTTTTATCTGGAGGTTTTTAATGATTATATTATGTGTAACTGGTAGTATTGCAGCTACTGAATCTATTAAATTAGCTCGTGAACTTAGAAGAAATGATGTGGAAGTAAAATGTTTTATGAGTGAAGCTGCTTGTGAGATTATTCATCCTAATGCAATGGAGTTTGCAACAGGCAGTGAAGTTGTAACCAAATTAACTGGTAAAATTGAGCATGTTAAATACTCTCAGGAAGATTTGATATTGGTTGCACCAGCTACTGCCAATACAATTTCTAAATTTGCATATAAAATAGCTGATGATGCGATTTCCACACTTTTAATTACTGCATATGGTCATAATACTCCTATAATATTTGTTCCTTCAATGCATGACTCAATGTATAAGGCAATTAAAGAAAATATTGATAAGATTAAAGAAGAAAAATCAGCGGTATTTATTAAACCTCGTATGGATGAAGGTAAGGCAAAATTCCCGTCAAAAGAGGACATAGTTCTTGAATCTTTAAGGACCATTAATTTAAATAAGGATTAAAAATGCTTAAAGGTAAAAAAATCTTAATTAGTTTGGGTGGAACCTATGAACCTATTGATTCGGTAAGGGGTATTACTAATAAATCCTCTGGTAAAATGGGTTTGGAACTTGCAAAAGAAGCTTATATTAGAGGAGCTGATTTAAAACTAGTTGTAGCTAAGGTAAGTGTTGAAATTCCTTCTGTTTTTGATGTTATTCATGTTGAAACAAGTAGCGAAATGAATGATGTGATTTTAGATTTAATTTCTGATTTCGATATATTTATCTCAACGGCAGCGGTTTCTGATTTTGAATTTAAACAAAAGGATGATAAAAAGATTGATTCTAACAGTTCTTTATTTTTAAACTTAAAGCCTACAACAAAAATTATCCGTCAAGTTAAAAAGATTAATCCCGATATTTTTTTAGTTGGTTTTAAAGCAGAATTTAATATTTCGAAAGATGACATTATTTCATGTGCTAGAAAACAGATTGAAGCGGCGGGTACTGATTTGGTAATCGCAAATGATATTTCAAAAAATGAGTGTCATTTTGGATCAGACAATAATGAAGTTTTAATTGTTGATGAGGACGTAATTAGTCTTCCTTTGGCTTCTAAAAAAGAGATTGCAAAAAAGATTTTTGATGTAATTTCTAAAAAGTTATAGTTTCATCTATATGTGGCCATTATTTATAATTTTTCTCATGATTATATTATTTTATTTTTGATTTGTACTTAATTATTTTTATGGATTTAAATATATTTCTTATTTAATTATCCGTAAAAGTAATTTAAAGCATATTAAATTTCATGCCATATTTTATTTTTTTCAATTTTTTTGGTGTAACTAAAATCTTTTGTATGAGTTTTGATTTTCATTATGTTCTAAATTTTTTAGTTTATAAGTAGGTATCAATATTGAGGTTCATTAAAATTAATTTCATTGTTGTGTTACAAGTGGTTTAAATTTTTAGTTTCATTACTATTGTATGGGCAGAATATAAGCTCATCTGAGTAATACTTTTATGAATAAAATAAGCAAATTAATCTTTGAAAATTAAATGTTTTAAAAAGAGTATTTTTAAAAAATAAGTTCATGCCTTTAGGATTGAGTTAAATGGAGTGATTAATAG
>CAZOYH010000054.1:0-10596 GCA_964583995.1 uncultured Methanobrevibacter sp. | reverse complement strand
ACTTTAAAATTCAAAAAAAGAATACTTGGAAGCTAAAAAGAACGGAACTAAAAAAAGCTTTCTTCGAAGAATTGAAAAAACAAAACTGATTCTAATAGTGTTAACTTCAAATAATTTAACACTATCTAAATTTTCTCAAATCAAGCTTCCAGTTCTTATATGCCAATTCCTTATCGGTTTCTGCCCACTTCAAACCTTCAGCCTCCACTCTTTTTTTAAGTGTCTGAAGGGAATGGGATTTCAAAGATGACCCTCTGTAACACCACAACTCACCGTCAAAATAGACATTCAAAAAACCGGTGAAATTGTTTTTGTCCTCTTCAAGTGATTTTTGAGCCAAATCCTTATCTAGAACAGACCATTTAAGTCCGTGCATGCGAACCAGAAACTCCAGATCCTTTAGGTTATCTGCAGTGTGTGATTTTTCGCCGAAGACATATTTCCAACTTAAGTCATCCATCTGGTAGACGTTTAGAAAGCCTGAAAATTTCATAATTATAATTATGTTTTAATATTTAAAAAAGTATCACAATATCGATTGTAAGATAAAAGTCCTACAACCGATATTTCCTTTAGTAGTCGAATCACATATCTAAGGAGGTGATGATAATAAGTTGTATGTCATTATATTTAAATTAGGCAGTTATTTTTGAGGTCAATTTTACGAAGTGATACAACTTTTTTTCTAAATTAAATATAAACTTCTAAATGAACATATTATGAAAAATCAAACATGAATTTGAGTTTATTTTGAAAATAAGAGATAATAAAATCTTAAAATATTGGCATGTTTTGACAAAAAATAAGAGTTCAAGATGATTTGAAATCATCTTTGCCTTTAATTGAGCTGAAACATAACCTACCTACATTTTTTGCACCATTATAACAGTCAACATCAAAAGTTACAAAATCTACCGGTTGAAAACTATTGCAGGCAAAATCATGCCCGTCCAATATAATCATCCTATCGGCATAATGAACACCTTCGGATTTCAATTTCGAATCAATGACAGGATAGTTTTTAGTCCTAATAGCTATTAATTTCAAAATGTTAATCAGATAGGCCTTGTTATTATGACTATTGATTTTCAAATCATTTTTACATAGATTTATAGCTTTTTTCAGATTAATTGAAGAAATTTGGGATTCAATTCCAAAATACATATCCCAAAATTGATTAATGGAATTTTTTGCATCCTTAATAGCTTCCTCATCAAAATTTCTAAAAACAAAATTCAGCAAATCTCCATAATTATAGAATTCCATATTTGGACTTTCAAAATATTTGTTCATCAAATTTAAAAATGCAAATAGATTTTTCTTTTTTTCAGAATATTTAAAGTCAAATTCGCTTTTAACAGATTAAGACCAGAAAAAATCCAAATATGACTTTAAAACATCATTTGATTTTCCATGAAGAGAATTTAGAAAAAATACAAAAGCTATTAAAACATTTGTATCCAAAAATACCTTATCAGTCATATAAACCACTTAGATATTCAGTTAATCTATTTAGTGAATCTTCATCAAAATAAGGGCTTGGAATTGCAAGATTAGAACAGTAATAGTCATCCATTGTGCCAAAATAAATCATAAATTCCCGATATTTTTTATCGTATTCCTCTGGTTTATTAATTTTGATATATAATAGTTCATCAAATGCTTTAAAAAGATCTAAAAAGAATTCCTCATGTGATAGCAACTCATCAGGTCGATCCATCAGATTTAAATACATTGAACAGATATCCATATAAATATTTGATTCATCAAAATGACCTTCATCATCTAATTTTTTTGCAAAATCTACATAGGACTCATAAAATTCTTCTTTAAGATTCTTATTATTTTTTTCTTTTTTGATTATAGAAAAAATCTTTAAAATCAATGCTTTTATCTTATCATATGCTTTTTGAGCTGCATTACTTAATATTAATGGTATTGATTTTTGTTTATATTCACTTATCATTTTAAACACCTTTCTGTTTCCTATCCCTAACCATCTTTTAGTAATACTAATTATAAAATAAGTAATACTTAAATCTTTTCAATTAACTTAAAATTTAAACTTTAAATATAAGTTGCTAAAGCATACTACCCCCAAAAGCTAAATAATAATATATAAAATACCCATATAAATAATTATGGTTTTTTTCAAAGACAATATTGCGAAGTGAGACAACTTTTTTTCTAAATTAAATATAAACTTCTAAATGAATATATTATGAAAAATTAAATATGAATTTGAGTTTATTTTGAAAATAAGAGATTATAAAATCTTAAAATATTGGCATGTTTTGACAAAAAATAAGAGTTCAAGATGATTTGAAATCATCTTTGCCTTTAATTGAGCTGAAACATAACCTACCTACATTTTTTGCACCATTATAACAGTCAACATCAAAAGTTACAAAATCTACCGGTTGAAAACTATTGCAGGCAAAATCATGCCCCGTCCAAGGTAACAGTTCTGTCGGCAGGGCCAACCCCTTCAGATTCCAACATCTTTTCAATAGCGGAATAACTTTTTACCCTCTCTGGTGTTAACTGCATTATATTATCCAAATAATCTTTTGAGGAATTAGAAGTTATTGATATATCTTTTAGTGAAAATTCAATCGCATTTCTCATTTTAACAAAGGAGATTTGAGATTCGATTCCCACATATTCCTTCCAAAAGGAATTGACTGAATTTTTTGCATCACCCAATAGATTACCTGAATAATGGTGATTTGCAAATTTTTTCAAATCATCAATGGAATACAATTCCTTGTTGGAATTCTTTAATGACATTTTGAAGTCATGATAGAATTTCTTAAGATTTAACTGTTTTTTTCCAAATCTTCTTTCGAATTCCTCTTGAACGAAACTTGAGTAGAAATACTCCTGATACTCTTTGAATACTTTTTCAGATGCATCATGAAAAGAATTAATCAAAAAGACAAATGCGATAAGTAGATTTGTATCAAAAAACACTTTACTCATCTAAATCACCGGACAGATGGCCAATAATATCTCTGCAGACTTTTTCATTATAATGAGGGCTTGGAATTGCAACTTTTGTATAATAATATTGCTGCATTTTAGTGCTGTACAAAATGAATTCATTGTATTTTTCCCCATATGTCTCTGATTGATTGATTTTGACAAATAACAATTCATCAAAAGCTTCAAAAAGATCCATGAAAAATCTTTCATGAGCAATCAGTTCATCCGGTCTGTCCATCAAATCATAATACATTTCACAGATGGACATGTAATTATAACATTCCTCATCATGTCCCTCTTCCTTTAGTTTTCTTGCAAAAGACATGTATGATTCATAGAACTCTTCTTTAAGATTCTTATTATTTTTTTCTTTTTTAATTATAGAAAAAATCTTTAAAATCAATGCTTTTATCTTATCATATGCTTTTTGAGCTGCATTACTTAATATTAATGGTATTGATTTTTGTTTATATTCACTTATCATTTTAAACACCTTTCTGTTTCCTATCCCTAACCATCTTTTAGTAATACTAATTATAAAATAAGTAATACTTAAATCTTTTCAATTAACTTAAAATTTAAACTTTAAATATAAGTTGCTAAAGCATACTACCCTCAAAAGCTAAATAATAATATGTGAAATACACATATAAATAATTATGGTTTTTTCAAAGTCAATATTACAAAGTCAGACAACTTTTTGTTAAATCAATAAAAACAAGTAAAAAATAACCTTTAAATATTATTTAAAGAGCATCAAGCAGTTTTTCAAGTGATGAAATATCCAAACCCAACTCACCCATAGCATACATTTTCACATGAATCAGCTTAAAGTAAAAGTCATCAACAGCAAAGTGATTTACAAACAGATCATCACAGATTTTTAAAGACTCCTCAAAAAATCCCAGATCATTTAAAATCATTGCCTGTCTTAACTTTTGGGACTTGTAAAGCCTTAACGGCCTTTTGAAATTATCATTAACGTCCAAACCCAACTTATACTCACATACTCCAAGACCGAAAAAAGCATAGTCATTTTCAGATACCTCAACTGATTGGACAAAACAATCAAAAGCACTTTCATAATCATCCAGCTTCAGATATACAGTACCGGTTTTGTTTAAAAGCTTAAACAAAATCTTATCCTTGAATCTAGACTGATCCTTTAATGCCTTCTGATAACTGTTTAAAGCCTTATCATACTCGCCTTTTGAGAAATACTCATCACCGGCATAGATGTTGCGCTTGAGTTTTGGAAAACCGTCCCTTTCAGCGTTTGCCTCACCCAAAAGCATCCTGTAATAATCCTTGTCATTAAGTGACTCATCGGCTCTGACGGCCTTTTTATAGTATCTTAATGATTTGACAAAATGTTTTTCCTCTCTTAAAGCATATGACTTGCCAATGAGAGCCTCGGAGTAATTTTCATCATAATATATGACCTTATCAAAAAGTTCAATAGCCCTTGTAGGTTTTGTTTGTGAAAATCCAGAATCCAGAATGTTTTTCATTTCAATTTCAAGGCCCAGATGCTCATCTAAAAAGAAAGGATTTGCTTTTAAATTTTCAAGTCTTTTTAAAAACAGATCATCCTCAGCTAGCCAATTGGTTGAAACAATACCAACTGAAATTCTAACCTTTCCATCACGATAATCGTAGGTGAGATAATCAAAAATATTTTCTGTCATCACTATTATTTTAAAGAAATTAAGTAAAATAAGTTTTCATACCAAAGCAAAATTTGTTTGAGAATTTGGAAAACCTAAGTCATTTAGAGTTGTTATCTGAATAGACTCCTCATCGTTTTTAAATCTAAAAATCACTTCAACTTCAATTAAATTATCATCAATGACAATAACAACATCACCATCAGGATTAACCAACAGATCCTTTTCAACATCGACAATTTTTGATGCACTTACAATTTCAAGATTAACAGGCATACAATTATCATCAAAATCTAAAAATACTCCAAAATCCAAATCAATAGACTTTTTGTGAATATAATCCTGTTTAATTTCGATATTAACTACATCCAAATCATAATCATAAGTATATTCAGCTTCATATCGTTTAGTAAGCATAATGTCTCCTCCGATTATTGTCTTTTTTAATTAAAGTTATTAGTTCTATTTCTTTTTTATTTAATATATTCATTACGATGCACAAATCTTCCTTTGTGTTATATTCATATAACAATTGGAAAATGCTTGTTTCATTTAATGATTTTTCAACACCAACTAATAAACCTTCATTAAGGCTCCTAGTTACATCATTTAAATCAATACTTCTTTTTCTAGCACGATATAATGCATGGTAAGTATCCTTTATGCCATACGGATTATCTCTAACATTTTTTAATATATCTATAGCTTCTTCAACATAATAATCCATATTATCAAACCTTCACAAATTAAATCCAATATAAGCTTGAATTTAGCTTAACAAATATATTATATCCCCAATAGTTTAAATAACTTTCTATCGAACTCCAATCAATTTAATAAGCATAATACAATACTTATCCAATCACATAATATTGCATATTAAATTATATAATAAAAGTAGTATAAAAAATAGTCAGTTTTAAATGAAAGCAATTTTACGAAGTCAGACAACTTTTTAAAAATAGTAAAAAAAGAGGATTATAATTCTCCCCTTTCACGTCTTTCGTCAAGTAGCTTGAGACCTAAGTCTCCAAGTTTGTATTTTTGGATTTTTCCACTTGTTGTAAGTGGGAACTCATCTACAAAGAATACGTATTTAGGAACTTTATACCTTGCAATTGAGCCTATACAGAAATCACGAATGTCTGCTTCGGTTACATCGTCAAATCCTTCTTCTTTGATGATGAATGCACCTACGATTTCACCGTATTTTTCATCAGGGATTCCTGCTACCTGCACGTCCTGTACGCATTCGTTGGTAAATAGGAACTCTTCGATTTCACGAGGGTAGATGTTTTCCCCTCCTCTGATAATCATGTCCTTGATACGTCCGACAATGGAGTAGTATCCGTCCTCGTCTACTGTTGCAAGATCTCCTGAGTGGAGCCATCCGTCAGGTTCAATGGTTTCAGCGGTTTTTTCCGGCATATTATAATATCCTTTCATTACGTTAAAACCCCTGCACATTATCTCACCAGTCTCGCCGACACCGACTTCCTCACCGGTTTCAGGATCAACAATCTTGACTTCAATGTTTGGGAACTTACGGCCAACAGTATTAATTTTTTTCTCAAATGAATCTGCAGCGTTGGTCTGTGTAAAGCCAGGAGCAGCTTCGGTTAAACCGTACACACTAGTAATCTCCTTCATATTCATCTTTTCGATTGCATCCTTCATGGTTTCAACAGGACAAGTGGAACCTGCCATGATACCAGTTCTTAAGGAACTCATGTCGAACATGTCAAACATAGGATGGTTCATCATTCCGATAAACATGGTCGGAACGCCGTAGATTGAAGTACATTTTTCCTTCTGGATTGATGAAATAGCAAGTAAAGGGTCGTATTCTTCTAAAACGACCATTGTTGAGCCGTGGGTTATTACCGCCATTACACCTAAAACGGTACCGAAACAGTGGAACAGTGGCACCTGTAATAATAATCTGTCTTCTGGTGAGTAGTTCATGTTCTCACCAATGTAATAGCCGTCATTTACGATGTTACGGCTGGTTAACATTACTCCTTTCGGGAACCCTTCGGTTCCGGATGTGTACTGCATGTTTATGACGTCATACTGGGTAACTGCATCCTTTACCTTTTGATATTCCTCATCATCATAGTTCATACCTAAAAGTAATAGTTCATTGGTATTGTACATTCCCCTGTGCTTTTCCTGGCCGACGTGGAAGATGAATTTCAAATGAGGGAATTTTTCACTGACGAGATTGCCTCTAGCGCAGTTTTTCATCTCAGGAACGAGCTCATGGATGATGTCAAAATAGCTTGTATCCCTAAATCCGTCAGTCATTGCAATGGCCTTCATGTCTGACTGTTTTAGAACGTATTCCAGTTCATGTGACTGGTAAGCTGTATTTACTGTTACGATTGTTGCACCTATTTTAGCGGTTGCAAACATGTAGGTTAACCATTCAGGTACGTTTTTAGCCCATATTCCCACGTGGTCTCCCTTTTCAATTCCGATAGCAAGCATTCCCTTTGCTAGGTTGTCAACTCTTTCGTCAAATTCCTTGTATGTAAATCTTAAGTTTCTGTCTGGATAAACAATAAATTCATGATCCGGTTGCTTTTCAACCATTGTTTCAAAAAACCTGCCCAGTGCAAGTTCTGTAAATAATTCACTCATACTTTCACCTCAATATATCTTTAATAAAATAACTTACCAAATGCAAATCATAAATGCAATCCCAATTGCAATGTCAAAACGTGTAAATCCAAATCAGCTGTGTAGTACCTGTCGATTTTTGGTTTTAAAGTTATTTTACTCATTTTTTCAACCTCAGTATGGAGTGTATAATACTGCTAGGATTCTAGCGTTGTCTTTATTTGCTGCATGGAGGTGATGCGGTACTGCTGAGTCATAAAATATGGTGTCACCCTCACCGATTGTGAAAGTGTCCTTTCCATAGATGACTTCTATTTCACCTTCAAGCACATAGATGAACTCTTCTCCTTCATGTGAGGAAAGTTCCTTTTCGCCTTCTTCATATTTGATGTCAATTAAAAAAGGATCTATGTTTCTGTCAATTTTACCTGCACCTAAAGAGTGAAACTCCAGATTGGTTGCGTTTGTAACGTCTTCTCTTCCTGAAAAGTAAAGTGAGTTTTCTGTTTTTCCGCCACGAGTAACTACAGGTCCAAGTTCAGGAGTGTCATCGAGAAATGTTCCTAAACGTACGCCTAATGCTCTTGCCATTTTTGTTAGTGGAGTTAAGGAAGGAATTACTTCACCATTTTCCATAGCCTTTAAAACATCTATTTTCACACCGCTTCTCTCGGCGAGGTCTTCTATAGACATGTCCTGTCTAGCTCTAATGTCTTTTATTTTTTTTGCAAAATCTTCGTTTGTCATTTTTTTTCACACATTTTTTTGAATTTACACTTAAAATAATTTAAGTATTAATAACTATATTTAACAGTATATTTAAAAGTAATGTAAAAATGGGAATTTTAATGTGAATTTGATTAGATTGAAAGAAAAATTACAGTACAAATTTGTTCAATGTTCAATCTTAAATAATTGTAAATATACAAACATTTAAATATGATAAAAAGTAAACTATATTGTACAAAAACGCTATGTACATAATTGATATGAAGTTGGATTAACTTCCAACTTTTATCAATAAAGTTACATTTTGGCTTTTTGACTTTTTTTAATTGATTAAAACAAGATTTTTGTTAAATATTTAATATCAAAAAGACAAAAATATTTTCATGAACTTAGAAAAATATCTATCCCACGTCAATGCTGGAAAGCGAATTGTTGCAGGTTCAGCTGAACATCTTTTTATGCATAAGATGCTTGATGAAGCTTTAAAAATTACCCAAAAAATTAATAATGAATATCACACTCCAGACGAGGTTCAAAAGCTATTTGCAGAGCTTACCGGAAGTGAAGTCAATCCAACTTTAGGTCTTATTGCACCATTCAACACTGATTTTGGAAAAAACATCCATGTCGGAAAGAACGTTTTTATAAATTCCGGCTGCAAGATGCAGGATCAGGGAGGAATTTACATTGGAAATGATGTTTTAATAGGCCACAACGCATGCCTTTTGACCTTAAACCATGATTTGAATCCTGATAAAAGGGCAGATATGCATCCTGAACCTGTTGTTATTGAGGATAAGGTCTGGCTTGGCTCAAACGTTACCGTTCTGCCGGGAGTTCGCATAGGCAAGGGTGCGGTTGTCGCTGCAGGTGCAGTCGTAACAAAGGATGTTGGGGCTAATACCATTGTCGCAGGCGTTCCAGCAAGACTCATCAAGACCATCGAATAATTGAAATGACACTTAATTAAACCATCACTTACAGATTTTTTTGCAAGGATTATTTTAGAAAACATTAAAATAAATAGATTGTAAGAAAAATTTAAAAATTAGAAATAATGTAATCTAGATGAAACAGAAACTAAAATCTGATTTTAGCTAATTTTCATTAACATTATATAGTTAACAAAACATATCTTTAATTAATTTAAAAGGGACTGTTTTATATGTTAACTATTAATCAATGCTATTTAGATTTTGTAGATAAAATCTTAAAACAAGGAAAGGAAACTTATAAGGACTCAAATCATCATTTGGTGGAAAGTTTAGGTAACTTTTACATAATCGACGACCCGCTGGATTTGAAGTTCAAAGCAAAATACCAGCACTACACCACAAAAATGATGCTCGATGACATCAAATCAGGAAGATTCGACATGGAAGGATGTCCAATCAAAAGCGATGCATTATACGAATACGTCAAATCAGCTGAAAATCCTGATGACCAGGGATTCGTCTACACCTACCCAAACCGTATCTTTGCACACTTCGACATTGACCAGTTCAACACAATGAAGGAAAGAATCCTCACAGCAACCGGATCAAACCGTGCAGTGGCCGTTACAATAGACCCGGAACTTGACGCAGACAGGGAAGACATACCATGCCTCCAGTTCCTGCAATGTCTTGTACGTGACAACGAACTTACAATACACTGCATATTCAGAAGCAATGACATTTTCGGTGCATTTTATTCAAACATGTTCTTCATCGCATATTTAGGAATCAAAATGAAAGAAGAAGTAAACAAAGAAATCGTCGGTGAAAAACTGAACTTCGGCGGAGTGCACTACCACTCAACATCAGGCCACATATACAACACCGATTTAAAAGCAGCCCGTAAATTAATAAAAGCAAACAAATAAGGTTTTAAAACCTTATTTTTTAATTTTAATACTATTTTTAACAATCAGACTTCCATAAAAAGTGTAGATTGTATAGGTTCCAACCCTATATGAATTTTTAAGACTTAATGTTGCAATTCCTTTGGAATTGGTTCTGGCATTATAGGTTTTTCCCTTGAATTTGAAAGTGATTTTCTTGTTTTTGAGGATTTTGCCGTTGGAATTTAGAAGTTTTGCATTGAATTTAATGGTTTTACCTTTCTTGACTGAAACGTTTTTAGTTATTATGGTTGTCTTGACTGTAATCCTGTTTGAAACTGAAGTGCCATCATAAGTTGCCTTAATTGTATATGTACCTGGTTTAAGGCTAATTTTAAGTGAGGCATAACCGTTTTCATCAGTGAATCTTGTGTAAGTTTTGCCGTTTAAGGTGAATGTTACTTTAAGGCCTTTCTCGAAAGTGCCGTTGTCATTGCAGACACGAACAGAATAGCTTTTGCCGGCACCATAATACATTATCAAAGCCTTGTTTTGAGTGATTCTAGATACAACAGTAATGTTTCTCATTAAAACCTCATGAGTAACAGTGTTTAAAACATTCAAACTGAAAGTGCCTACTTTTGTAAGTTTAAAGTAAATAAATCCGTCTTCATTGGTGATTAATTCACTTGAAATGCCATCATATGTTATGTGAGCTGTTGCGTTTGCCAACGGATTGTTGTTAACATCCAAAAGCTGAACTGCATAATT
>CAZOYH010000053.1:0-10889 GCA_964583995.1 uncultured Methanobrevibacter sp. | reverse complement strand
AAATACTGGACAACAAGAACTAGAAATCGAAGAAAAACAAACCCCTACAACGCTAAATTTCTTCCAATAAATCTAGCACCCTATATAGTTATATTCATGGTTGTAAAAGTTTTTATCAGTAGTAATCAAAATGAATTTTCCGATGAAAGGGAATTTCTCTTTGAAGAATTGAGAAAAGATTCTTTTTTTAATGAAACTATTGAATTATTTGTGTTTGAAGAAGATAATGCAAGTTCACTACCTTCTAATGAGGTATTTATCAGTGCAGTTGAGCAAGCAGATATTTACATTGGTTTGATTGGTCAACATTATGGAAATATCTATGAAAATGGTGTTTCAGCAACTGAATATGAATACAATGCATATATTTCAAAAAAACATGATGATTATTTCTTCATTAAGAAATGTGATAAAAGGGATGAAAAATCACAAGCTTTTCTCAAAAGAATCAGACCATTAAAAAAATATAAAAACTTTGAAACCAAAGAGCAGTTATTAATTGAAGTAAAAAAGGTTCTTAAAGATTTCATTCATAATAAACTTGAAAGCAGTGATTTTGACAGTGAAATTTTGATTGAATCTACAATTGATGATGTTGACCAAGAAGCTTTGACATTATTTAAAAATGTTTTAGAAGATTCTAAAATCAAAGAATTGTTTGAAGTTCGTGAATTAGACAAAATATTGGAATATATTGGTGCTGGTAAAATTGATTATACTGGAACATTTCATTTAAACAAAGCAGGTGCACTATTTTTTGCAAAAGACATTACCAAATTTGGCATTGAACATGAAATTAAATGGTAAGATTTAATGGAATTGAAGCTTTTGATATAATTGACAAATTATTTTCATATGAATCATTTTTCAAATTAATTAAAGATTTTGACAATTTCTTTGATAGAAATACTCGTTTGGGAGGAACTGTTAAAGGTTGGGAAAGAATTGCAATACCGGAATATCCTATTGAAGCAGTTCGTGAAGCATTTATTAACGCCATAGCTCATAGAGACTATACATTAACTGATGGTTGCATCACATTCTATATTTTTGATGATCGGATTGAAATTGTTAGTCCTGGAAAATTACCGTATCCATTAACTGTTGAAACTTTGGGTATTGATATTGTCCCAAGACATAGAAATAAGAACATATGTAAAATATTTGAAAAAACTAAGTACATGGAGCACATAGGCACTGGAATAACAAGGATGAGACGTGAAATGAATGAATTTAATTTACCTGAGCCTGAATTTATTAATGATTATTATTTTAAAGTTATTCTTAGAGGACCTAATGGCAAGTTAATTCTTCCTAAAAATCTGAATAAACATGTTAATTTTAACGGTTTGCAGTTAAATAAACGTCAAATAAATGTCTTGGAAAAAATGAATGTTGAAAAAATTGAATTTACACATAAAAGTTATGCAGAATTATTCAACATATCTTTGGCTACTGCTAAACGTGACTTACTTGATTTATCTAAAAAGGATTTGGTTTATAAAAGGAAAGTTAAAAATGCTTATTGGTATTATATTTAATGGCTCATATTTATGAGCCGTTATTTTTTCTTTGATTAAATTAAATACACGTCAATTTATTTTTAATAAGGAGTAATAATCTATTAAAATTATGTTGTTTAATTTAGATTAAAATTATGGTTAATGTGTTGGCTCATTTTCAACATTCATCTTTTTAGAAATTAAAATCGTTTATTTTTTAAAATAATTAATTTAAAGTTGTTTTGGATTTAATTATAGAAAATGATTTTTTATTAATGAACTTTTGCAATATAAGTTGAATTCTCATTTTAACATAGAGTTCATTTAAGGATTTATATTTTTGAAATAGGCTGAAATAGAGTAATATTTAAAACATATCATATTCCATTTAATTTAACCATTAAATAACTTCCATTACAATTATCAAGAAAAATTATTCACGAATTTCATTGAAAAATTAAAAATTAAACTATTTAATCACGTTTAGTAACAAAAGAAGAAAACTTTAAATAGTAACAAAATGTTAACATTACTATTAGGAGGTATTCCAATCAAAAAGATAATTTTCACATTCACGATACTTGCTTTGATTATTGCAACTCTTTCATGTGTAAGTGCAGATGATTTCAGTGATCTTTCAGGTGACATTGAAAATGCAAACCAGACACTTGTTTTGGATCATGACTATCACTCAACAAACACATCAGCGCAAATTGTAATATCAAAATCAGTCACTATTGATGGAAACAACCACACAATAAGTGCTCCAGACATTTCAAGGGTGTTTCTGGTTAACGCAAGTAACGTTTCAATAAAAAACATTAATTTTATAGGCTCAAACATGACAGGTCTTGCTGGAGGTGTAATCTCCTGGTGGGGAGATAACGGCTCTTTAATAAACTGTAATTTTATAAACAACTCAGCAAGCTCTGCTGGAGGAGCGGTTTTATGGAAGGCAAATAACGGTCTGATTGAAAACTGCAGTTTTGAAAACAACTATGTAAAATACGGACCTGCAACAAGTCTCACTGACGGCTACAGCTTTGATCCGACAGTGATTCACATTCAGATTGTTGAAAGCGAAGGAGGTGCATTATACATCTCCGCAAACAATATTATTGTTAGAAACTGTAATTTTATAAACAATACAGCAAGCCTGAACGGTGGAGCGGTTTCTGTAAACTGGGCAAGAAACATTACCATAACCTCTTCAAGGTTTAAGGCGAATAAGGCAGAATACAACGGTGGCGCAATTGATTTAAGTGGAGACAACATTACAATCTCAAAAAGCGTATTTAAAGCTAACGCACCTGACGACTTATTCAACAACTGCCCAACAACAAATATAGAAAACTCAATTTTTGAAAATAAAGAAAAAATCGACGGATTTTTCAAGGTTAATGAATCAGATGTCATATACGGCAATGTCGACAGCTTTGATGAACTTGCAGTTTTAATAAACAATACTCCTGAAGGAGGCATTTTAGTCCTAAATTCCGATTACACATACCTTGACGGTCAAATTAAAGGAATATTAATTTCAAAATCAATCACAATCGACGGACAGGGTCATACCTTAGACGGACGTCACTTATCAAGAATATTCAACATTACTGCTGATAACGTCACAATTAAAAACGTCAATTTCAAAAACGGAAATGCACTTGGAGGATATTTCAGACCATATCTTGGTGGAGGAGCAATCTACTGGAACGGTAATAACGGAAAGCTTTTAAACTCAAATTTTACAGACAACCACGGATGGGGAATAGAAGATGATCCCTTTGATAAGGAAGAGGAATACACTGATGAAAACGGATTTACAGTTCATATAATCAGAGTAAGGCCTGTAGGTGCGAAACTAAACGAAGGTGGAGCAATCACATGGAACGGAACAAACGGACACATTGACGGATGTATCTTTGTTAAAAACAGTGTAGGATATCCTGACAGCGGCGGAGCAATCATGTGGAGAGGAGACAACGGTAAAATTGAAAACTCCGAGTTTTACGAAAACAGTGCATGGTGCGGTTCTGCAATCTGCTGGACAGGAGCAAACGGTACCGTATTATCCTCAATAATCATGAACAATTCATTTTTCGACGGTGGAATCTACTGGTTTGGTGCAAACGGTACAGTCCACAACACAATCCTTATTGGAACAGGTTACAGAAATGTATTGACAGCCCCAAATGACATGGATGCAGACTACAACTTCTGGGGAGATACAGTATATGATATAAATGCTTTTGAAAAGCCTGCTTATGTTAAAAACTGGTTGGTTTTAAACTTCACCCATGACGGAGACTTTGTAAATGCAAAAGATAAGATTCTAATAGAATATGGCATTGAAAACTCAGTTGACCGCAATGGCATATTTTCACAGTATGATAACCTGTCCTATTCAGGTTCCATTTCATATACTGCTTTAAAGGCAGGTTATCTCAATGTAACATATGTAAATGGTGAAATTAAAATTGATGTTGACTCACAAATCGAAATAATAAGCAGTGACTTGACCAAATATTACACATCAAAAAACATTACATATAAAGTAACTTTAAAGGATATTTCAGGTAAATTAGTTAATAAAACTGTTAAAATCAAAATTAACAATAAGGTTTATAATGTTGTCAGTAATAAAAATGGTGTTGCAACCTTAAAACTAAAACTGAAACCTGGAGAGTATAGTGTTACAACTTCTTATGGTAAATATAAGGTTAAAAACAAAATCACAATCAAAAAGACCTTGATAACTGATAATTTGGTTAAGAAAGTTAAAAAGTCAGCAACTTTTAAAGTGAAAGTGTTAAACTCAAAAGGAAAAGCATATCCAAAAAAATTAGTTAAAATCACCTTTAAAGGTAAAACCTATAATATAAAAACTAATTCAAAAGGAATTGCCAGCTTTAAAGTACCTAAAACATTAAAAGTTGGCAAATACACCATTAAAACCACTTATAATGGCATAACCAATACCAATAAAGTAACTGTTAAAAAATAAGGATTTTAATCCTTATTTATTTTCTCTTTTTTCATCATCTTTGCAATTTTGATTTCCCTTTAAAATATTGTTTTTCATTAATAACTTTATTTATACTTTATATTTTAAATATAAAGCAATATTTACTTATTTATTAACATATGGATTTATATATGATGTTGAATATATTTTTAAAGCATGTTATGGCTGTTTTTTTGACAGTTATTTAAAACCTAAAAAAATTAGGGGGAATGTTTTTTTGCAAGATGGTGAGAGTTTAATTTTAAAAAACAAATTAAATGATGATGTTGTTAAGGAAATAGTAGATGAATTAATGGCTGAAGATAATATCGATAAGCCTTTTGATTTTTTGTTTAGAAGTTCAAGCGATTATCTCCCAAAAGCCTGTCATGAAGTTCTTCAATTGCCGGGGATTTTTGAGGAAAAATTAAATCCAAATATTTTTAGCTTCACTGGTCGAAGTTTAGAAGCAGATTACATTGAAAAAGTCCGTCCAGACTACAAAGAGATATTTGACCCTGCCATTATCATAGTAGATCACATGTCTTACAGATTAAATTGTGATAAAATTGACTCTTCATTTGAATATAAGATTTCAAAAATCATGAAATCAAAAAATTTGTGCTATTTGTACATTGTAACCAATATTGATTATGATGAGGAAGTTTTAATAGAAATATCACATTTTGACCACTTTTCCATCAGAGTAATACTCTTTGATGAAGAAAGAATATACAAAATGTTAAGTATGTTAATAGAAAAAGATTATAGCAAGTACGTTTTTAGTGATGTGGATTTAATCAGTTTCATCTATTGCCTGATTTTTTCCAAAAAACCATTCGCAAAGGATGTTATTTCCAAACTAGTAGGTTTGTTTGCATCTATTGATAATATTTCTTCTGAATATAGGATATATATGCATTTGGCTTTAAAAATAATGATTAAATACCATTTCACTGAAAAAAAAGAAATAAGGGGGTTATTAACCATGATAACAAAAACACTAAATTCTAAAGATATTGATGAAATATCCTTGTCAATGAGTTATGAGGAAAGGATTACAAGATTAAAAGCAAGCAAAAATCAGGTAAGTAGTTTACTTGTCGAAACACAATTGGAACTTGTTGAAAGTAAAAATGATGTGATTAAAAAGGATAAAACAATTGCTGAGCAAAGTAAAACTATTGCTGGTAAGGATAAAACAATTGCTGAGCAAAGTAAAACAATTGCTGGTAAGGATAAAACTATTGCTGAGATGGAAAAGGCTCTTAGTGAGAAGGATAAGGCTATTGCTGAGATGGAAAAGGCTCTTAGTGAGAATGAGAAGGCTCGTAGTGGGAAGGATATGAAATCATAAATCTTCGAAAACATATGGAATCATTGGAAAATGGTTCAGGTTAATTTTTCTTTAGAAAAATTTGGTTATTATCTAATGTTCTAAATAATTTCATACAATAATGGGGGCTTATTAACCATGATTGCAAAAACACTAAATTCTAAAGATATTGGTGAAATTTCCTTGTCAATGAGTTATGAGGAAAGGATTGCTAGATTAAAAGCAAGTATAAATCAGATACGTACATTGCTTGTCGAAAGACAATTGGAACTTGTTGAAATTAAAAAAGATCTGATTAAAAAGGATAAGGCTATCGCCGAGATGGATATGGCTATTGCTGAGGAGGATATGGCTATTGCTGAGAAGGATATGGCTATTGCTGAGAATGATAAGATTATAGCTGAGATGAAAATTGTCATTGCTGAGAAGGATATGGCTTTTGTTGAGAAGGATAAGATTATTGCTGCGATGGATATGGCTTTTGCTGATAAGAGTAAGGCTTTTGCTGAGATGGATATGGCTTTTGCTGAGAAGTGTAAGTATATTGCTGAGAAAGATAGGATTATTGCTGAGATTGATATTGCTGTTGAGGAGGATATGGCTTTTGCTGAGAAGTGTAAGTTTATTGATGAGAGGGATAGGGCTTTCGCTGAGATGAATATGGCTATTGCTGAGAGGGATAAGATTATTGCTGATAAGAATAAGGCTATTGCTGAGAAGAATGAGGAAATCAGGGATTTTCAAAAAAGTTTAGAATCATTGGAAAATGGTTCCGGCTAAATTGAAATTTTTTTCAATCAGGGATTTAATTGTCAAATTCACTTAAACATATTTCTTAGGTAAATTTCTTTTACCTTTTTAATTATTTTTTGTAAAATCTTATTTTTCACTTAATTATTTATAACCATTTAACCAAACCTATTATTAATATAAAAATTATATGGTGATAAATTATGAAAGCTGTTATTCCGGCAGCAGGTTTTGGAACTAGATTTTTACCTGCTACTAAAGCCCAACCGAAAGAAATGTTACCTGTTTTTGACAAGCCTACAATACAATACGTTATTGAAGAAGCAGTGGCTTCTGGTATTGATGACATTTTAATTGTAACAGGTAGAAACAAAAGGTCAATCGAAGATCACTTTGACAAGTCCTTTGAACTTGAACAGACCCTGCAAAGTGCAGGCAAAGATGACAGATTAAAACAAGTTCGTGACATCACTGATTTGGCTGATATATGTTATGTAAGACAAAAAGAGCAAAAAGGTTTAGGGGATGCAATTTACTGTGCTAAAAAACACGTTGGAGACCAGCCGTTTGCAGTACTTTTAGGAGATTCAATTACAAAAGGTCCGACTCCATGTACCAAACAGCTGATTGATGTTTATGAAAAGTATGGTGCTTCTGCAATTTCACTTGAAGCTGTTCCACGAGAAAAGGTTGAAAGATACGGTATCATCAAGGGCAGTGAAGTCGAATCTGACATTTATAAAATAGACAAGCTTGTAGAAAAGCCACTGGCTCACCAAGCACCTTCAAATCTTGCTATTATGGGTCGTTACGTCCTGTCACCGGATATTTTCGATAAGATTGATGAAACAGAACCTGGTGTTGGAGGTGAAATCCAGCTTACCGATGCGCTTCAAAAACTGGACTCAATCTATGGAGTTACATTTGAAGGAAAAACCTATGATATCGGAAACCGTCTTGAATGGCTTAAGACATCTATTGAATTTGCAATGGATGATGCTGAATCCAAAAAACAACTGATTGAATATATGAAGGAAATTATTGAAGGGGAGGAATAATTATGGAAACTCAAAGAATTTTAGTCACTGGTGGTAGTGGTTTTATCGGAACAAACCTCTGTAATGAACTTAGAAGCAGAGGCCATGAAGTATTGGCGGTGGATTTATTGCACCATGAAGGTGAAGCAGACCTTTACTCTGATTCATACTCTGATTATGTAAGGGGAGATGTGAGAAGCTACCGTCAGATGGAGAGGATTTTCGATGATAATGATAAATTTGATTATGTTTACCATTTGGCTGCAGAATACGGAAGATGGAACGGTGAGGGATACTATGAAAACCTCTGGGAAACCAACGTAATAGGTCTTAAAAACATGATCAGATTACAGGAAAAACTGGATTTCAGAATGATTTCATTTTCCTCAGCTGAAGTTTACGGAGATTATGAAGGAATCATGTCAGAAGACGTAATGGAAAAAAGACCAATTTCTGAAACATATCAGATGAACGATTATGCAATCTCCAAATGGGCTGGAGAACTGATGTGCATGAACTCAGCAACCATGTTTGGAACAGAAACAGTACGTGTAAGACCTGTAAACTGCTACGGACCACATGAAGCTTACTCACCATATAAAGGATTCATTCCAATCTTTATCTACAAAGCTTTACACGGACTTCCATATTCCGTTCACATGGGTCACAAGAGAATCATAGATTATGTTGAAGACACTGCAAGGACATTTGCAAATATCGTTGACAATTTCATCCCTGGTGAAGTTTATAATGTCGGAAGTAAACAGGAATGGGAAAGAGACATCAAACAGTACTCTGATATGGTACTTGATGCTGTTGGAATCGATGACAGTTTAGTTACATACACTCCGGCTGAGGACTTCACAACAAAAGTCAAAACCATTGATTTTTCAAAAGCAATAAAAGACTTAAAACATAATCCTCAAGTTCCTCCTGAAGAAGGTATTAAAAGAACCGTTGAATGGATGAAAGATTATTACAGAATCGAATGAAATCTATTGTTATTGTTCCTGCCTTTAATGAGGAAGCTGCAATCGGATGGATTGTTAAAAAATCCCTTAAGTATGCAGATGAGGTTTTGGTAATTGATGACGGAAGTGCAGACAACACTTCCCAATATGCCAAAGGTGCAGGAGCACGTGTAATAACCCATTACACAAACTTCGGAAAAGGCGTTTCACTAAAGGATGCCTTTAAGGAAGTTAAAGGATATGATATTGTCGTCACCATTGACGGTGACGGTCAGCACAATCCCGATGAGATACCTCTTTTAATGGCTCCGATACATGAGGGCAGAGCTGATTTTGTAAACGGAAGCAGATACTTAAACGGCTTTGATGAAAACACACCAGCATATAGAAGAGTGGGTCAAAGGGTACTTGACATTGCAACAAACATCACTGCCGGAACACATGTTACTGATTCACAAAGCGGTTTTCGGGCATTTAAGGGAGATACCATTTCATGCTATAAATTCAGAGACCCTGGTTTTGGAATTGAAAGTGAAATGATAGCTGATGCAGCTGAAAACAACTTGAGAATAATTGAAGTTCCAATCACTGTAAGATATGATGTTGAAAACTCATCTACCAAAGGGCCAGTCACCCATGGTGTCGGTGTGCTTTTAAAAATCATGAAAGATAAGGTCATTAGAACTTTTAAACGATAATTATGCAAAAAAGACTCATTAAAAAGACTGGTGATGAAATATCTGCTTTAGGCTTTGGAGCAATGAGGCTTCCACTTAAAAACGGTAAGATTGACAGATTAAAAGCAAAAAAGTTAATCTATCATGCAATAGAAAGTGGAGTCAATTTCATCGATACTGCTTACTTGTACGGTGACAGCGAGTCTTTTTTAGGTGAAATCATAACGCCTGAAATCAGGTCAAAAATTAAAATATGTACAAAATTACCATCAATTAACGTCAGAAAATATGATGATATGGAGAAGTTCCTATCAGAACAGCTTAAAAGGCTTCAAACTGACTATATCGATTACTACTTAATCCATGCAGTTGACCTTAAAACCATCAACCGACTAATCAAAAGGGACTTATTTAAATTCATCCAAAAGGCCAAGGATGAAGGTAAAATCAGACACATTGGATTTTCATATCACGGTCCCAAAGAGGAATTTGAAATAATAGTTGACGGCTATGACTGGGATGTTGTCATGGTTCAGTACAACTACTTTGATGAAAACGTTCAGGCCAGTATGGAAGGAATTGAATATGCAGCATCAAAGGGAATGGGCATTTTTGTAATGGAACCCTTAAAGGGAGGAATTCTTGCAGGAAAGATGCCGGGTAAAGTTGAAGAGATTTTCAAAAAAGCTGACTCTGATAAAAGCAATGCCGCCTGGGCGCTTGAGTGGGTTTTAAACAACAGAAACATTACCTGTGTACTTTCGGGAATGAATACTTTCCAACAGTTAAATGACAATTTAAAGATTGCTGATAAAACAACACCTCTTTCAATGACATTTGATGAAATGGAAACAGTGGAGCTTGCAAAAAGGGTAATGAGAGATTCACTTAAAATCAACTGTTCCACCTGCGGTTACTGTATGCCATGCCCGCAGGGTGTAAACATTCCGGAATGTCTGAAAATTTACAATGAGAAATATTTATTTAATCATAAAGGCCTTATGAACCAGTCATTTATGGACTACTACCAGTATGTCGGTGGAATCATGGGCAATAGGGGTAATGCCAGTTTGTGTAACGGCTGCGGAAAGTGTCTTAGGAAATGTCCTCAGAAACTGAATATCATTGAAGAGCTTAAAAAAGTTAAAAAAGAGTTTGAAATGCCAGGAATGAAATACATCCTAGCATTCGTCAAATATGTTGGTTTTCCACTTTACAAATACCTTGTAAAGATTTTAAACCGCTAGCCACGTCTTATTTTATCTGTGATTTCTTCCCACTGTTGGGATTCAACCACGTCGTATGTTTCTCTCCATAGTTTTTGGCGTACTATGTTTGTTACTTCTGTAAAAAATCTATGGTTTTGTTCTTTTAAAAAGTAGTCAAAGAAATCATATGGCATTTTTATCACTTCAATTTTTAATTGGATATGTAATATTTGTCTGGAGACTATTTAAAGCTTGTTGAAGTCACTTTGTAAAATTGCAGTCATTGCCCCATCGTATTTATACTTTACGGTGCAAATTGTTAAATACTTTAATGATTAAAGTAATAATCATGAAACTCGAAGAACTTTTAGCACCATGTCCAAAATGTGGTTCAAAAGACAAAC
>CAZOYH010000052.1:0-10926 GCA_964583995.1 uncultured Methanobrevibacter sp. | reverse complement strand
GGATGTCCGAATCCTCGTTTAAAAAAGTTATCGTAGGCTTGGAGTACTGGTTTATAGCATGCTTGCATAGTATTAATATCCAAATCGTTGATAAAAGGATACCATTGTCTTAAATAGTTAAATATGGATTCCATATAACTGGTGCTGACATAGGGTGCACGAAAATGGAATATGCTGGCTATACGTCTGTTATACTCTATTTCCCCAATCATGTTATTGTGAATGAAACGTGAATGTCCCAAATATTGTTTAAACAATTTTTCTTGTTTTTGATTAGGATAAACACGATGCCTACAAGACCGATAAACCATAAAAAAATACTCTCCATTACTAAAAACTTTTATAATACATATTATAATACTATTTAATATAATAAATAACCGCGAGAGAGCATTTGAGAAGTAATAATTTATTAAAAAAATACATTAATATATTTAATGAAATATTCCTTTTTTGTGAAATTCATCTCCGACCTGCAGAGGTCGGAATATTCTTTCACATTTAAGATAAATAGTTTCAGAAATTATAATAAATAACAATGAAAGATGAAGATGTTGAACGACCTCAAGGGATGAAAATCAGACAAGGCATCCAAGATGCAATGACCTATTCTTTGCCTGATAAAAAGTTTAAAGAAAAAAATATCGATTTGGTAGAGGTTGATATCGAATTGGATAATTTAGGATGGAATTTTCACAATTACAGGATTTTAAATCTAACCGATATCCACTTAGGCCAATGGATTAATCCAGAATATTTGGATGATCTTGTTGATTATGTAAACACATTAAACATTGATTTAATCACATTAACCGGAGATTATTTTTCATATGTAATGGATGAGTATTTAGACTCCCTTCAAAATTCATTTAAAAAATTAAAAGCCCCTGAGGGCAAATTTGGTGTTTTGGGAAATCACGACCATTGGATGAACGCTTCTAAAATCAGAGAAATCTTTAAAGCTTCAGACATTGTTGATTTAAGCAATGATGTTTATACTTTCGAAAAAGACGGTGAATTTTTAAATTTAGCAGGTGTTGACAGCTGTACCGTTTGTGCGGACAATCTGGATGAAGTGCTTGTAAAGTTAAGGAAAAATACACCAAGCATCTTGCTTGCCCATGAACCTGATTTTGCAAAGGAATCTTCACAGACCAACAGATTTGATTTGCAGATTTCAGGCCACTCTCATGGAGGCCAGTTTATCATCCCAAAATTTGAAACAACCCCTTTTAGAGGTCCGAATTCGACAAAATATCCTGTCGGACTTTACAAGGTGGGAAACATGATTCAGTACACAAGCAAAGGCCTTGGAACAAATTCATTCAGAATAAGAATCAACTGCAAACCCGAAATTACCATAATAACCTTAAAAACTAAAAATAAGCAAATTATAGAGATAGAATGAATAAGAATAAAATAATTGCTTCATCAAGAACAATAATTACAACTGTATTGCTTATCCTAGCAAGCATTGGTGCGGTTGTCTTTGTAGATTATATCAGCACTGATTTTAACTATGCCCACTGGTATGATCCAGTCATTATCGTTTTTGCAGTTACAATCGCCAATTCAATTTTATGGCCAATTTTTAGACGATTTTTGATGAAATTTATCATTCTGACATTTGGTGTCGGGGCACTGTTTATCAATTCCTTGATATTTTATATTGCAACTTATCCAATTCCAGGGGTTTTCGTTGGTTTTTACGGATTCTGGCAAGTTCCGATTGTAATGGCAATAGCTACGACTTTTGTTACAAACATTACCAACACAAATTATTATGACAGATATATGAAAAGTCTATTTAAACATGCTCTTAAAAGGAAAAGCCAATATAAAAAGCAGTATCCTGGTGTGATAATGCTTGAAATTGATGGATTGTCAATAGATACCTTGAAAATGGCAATAGAAAGAAATGTGATGCCAACAGTTGAAAAATGGTTAAGTGAAAAAACACATACCTTAAGTTCATGGGAAACTGATTTGTCCTCCCAAACAGGAGCAAGTCAAGCCGGAATTTTACATGGAAACAATAAGGACATTGTGGCATACCGATGGGTTGAAAAAGATAACGGCAACAAGATTATGGTTTCAGGTAAATTAAGCCATGCTCCTGAAATTGAAAAACAGATAAGTGACGGTAATGGTCTGCTTGTAGATGGAATAAGCGTTGCCAACATGTTTTCAGGAGACAGCAAGATTTCTGCTCTAACATCCTCCAAACTTCAAGGGATTCACAGAATCTATAATAAGACATTGCATTCCGTCTTTCTAGAATCATATAATTTCCAGAGAATCTTTGTTCTATTTTTATGGGATATTCTAGTGGAATTAAAATCACAGATAATGCATGATTTAAAAAATATCCAACCTCGACTTAGAAGAACAATCGTTTACGCCGCAATACGTGCAGGAGCTAATGTAGTACTTAGAGAAGCCACAACTGAAGTTTTAACAAGTGAAATATTTAGAGGAGATATCGATACCGCCTATGCTACATTTATGGGTTATGACGAAGTGGCACATCACTCCGGAGTTCAGGACGATGATGTTTGGGGAGTCTTAAAACAGATTGATGTTCAGTTTCAGAGAATATCCTCTGCAATAGAAATGAATGACAGAGACTATGAGATTGTTATCCTATCAGACCACGGCCAAAGCAGCGGTGCGACATTCAAACAGAGATACGGATTGACTTTGGGCGAATATGTTAGGAGACTGCTTCCCGATGATCTGATGATGTATAAAAGCGAATACAATATTGACCACTTCAGAGATGCTGTTTTACCTGAAAACAGACAACTGCAAACTATTAAAGAGAGAGTGGAAAATATCCGTGACGTCTTATTTGAAGAACACGAATCAATTCAGAATATCCGAGAAGAAATTGAAAACAGAAAACCGGCAATAATTTTTGAAAATGAACGCTACATTAATCTAAGAGAAAGATATTCAAACAGCCTCGAATACATTAAAGGCCATGAAAGTGTGGAGCAAAGTACCAAAAAAGTTAAGGACTCTGAATTGATTGTTTTGGGTTCTGGAAATATGGGTTTAATCTATTTAACACAATGGCAGCAGCGTTTAACTTACGAAGAGATTGTTATGCTCTTTCCTGATTTGATTCCTGGCCTTGTAAAGCATTCCGGTGTAGGCTTTATTTTAGTAAATTCCCTTGCAAATGGCGGTATGGTAATAGGTCAGGACGGAATATACTATCTTGATACTGGCAATCTCATTGGTGAAAATCCTCTTGAAGGCTTCGGTGAGAATGCCGCAAGACACCTGAAAAGAGAGAATTCATTTAAAAACATGCCCGACATTCTGGTAAACAGCTTTTATGATTCAAAAAACAATGAAGTTTGCGCATTTGAGGAGCTGATTGGAAGCCATGGTGGTCTTGGAGGAGACCAATCAACACCATTCATTTTATACCCTTCCAATTGGGACAATCCAGGTGAATTGGTTGGTGCAGAGTCAGTTCATAAATTCCTAAAAAAAGAAATAGAAAATCTAAAATCTTGAAAGCCAATAGTCAAAGATTTCAGATATATCTTCATCAAAACTAATTGTTTTATCCTTATTTTGAGGTATTGCCTGCGGATAATCCCTGTTTAACCTGATTAATGTAACGTTAGGATTATCAAATGTCATCTGTTCAAAAGGATATCTTATGATTACTGGTGTGTTAAAGCCGACTCCCAATTCCAAAAGCACGAGATTCTTATTTTCATCAATGCTTTCTAGAAATTGAGAATAATTTCTGCTCATTTCATGCCATTTTTCATCTTCAACAAAGTAGTTGTCTTTTCTGACATTTATTTCCATGTTGCCACCACATACAGGACAAACAGGAACAAGCTCCGAAGGGATTTTGCAGTCTTCAGTGCTTTTTATGGCTTTAAAAACTAATTCTTTATTTGAGTATAACTTATCATGACATGCCTTTTCACACTGCATTAGACCATAATCTCCCTGTGTTGCAAAAATCCTTTCATCATCAAAGTCGTTTATCCAGAACTGATGTTCCACATTTGTTGTCAGAACAAAATATTCCTTATCATTAACCAAATCAAACAACAGTTCATATAACTTGGTTTTTCCAACAGAATATCTGTTAACATAGACATGACGTGCCCAATGAGCCCATTTCTCTTCCTGAGTTTCATATGGGTAAAATGTAGCCGAATACATATCTTGAACACCATATTTTTCAATGAAATCCTTGAAATTATCATCGAAACGCTTACCTGAATATTCTAATCCAGCAGCTGCTGAAAATCCTGCACCTGCACCAATAAGAACATAATCCGCATCATCAATAGCTTTTTTAGCATTATCTAATCTTTGAACAAACCTATCCATTACTATCACCAAATAATAATTTTTTATAAATCAAATAGTCAACGTCAGTGAATACATTAAAAACAACGTGTTTTAGTGTTGTTTCATGTGAATTCAAGTAATTTTCAACTGTTTTAATTGCGATTTCAGCAGCCTGTTTTTGTGGAAAATTAAACACACCTGTTGAAATACAGCAAAATGCAATAGATTCCAATTTATTGTAGCTAGCAATTTCCAAACATGATTCATAACAGTTTGAAAGTTTTTCACAGTCCTCTTGAGTAGGTTTTGCACCCTGTGAAATTGCAGGCCCCACCGTGTGAATCACATACTTTGAAGGCAAATTATAGGCTCCAGTGATTTTAGCTTTACCCACTTCCTCATCTTTTGCCTGTATCTGCATGATTGTATTGCATTCATCCCTTAGCTGAACACCTGCTGCAGAGTGAATAACATTATCAATACAGCTATGTAGAGGGATAAAACAACCAAGCAACTTAGAGTTAGCTGCATTTACAATCCCATCAACTTTCAAGGTTGAAATGTCCCCTTGCCAAAGAGCAATTTTTCCTTTAATTTCTTCAATATCTTCAATTGAAGTCAAATCCTTATTTAATGTTTCATTAGTCAGAAAATCATCTTGAACTTTTAAAAATTCATCAGATACTTTTTGAGGCGGTCTGATATTCATCAATGCACGAAGCAGATTCCTTTTATCCTGATAATCTAGTGGAATTTCAATTGTTTCATTTCTCTCCTCAATCAAATATTTAATAAGAAAATCCAATTGTTCTGTCGGCTTTATTTTAATCCCTCCTTTAATTGTTAATTATTAATTGAATTTGAGTATTTAAATGATTTTTGTAACCAGAAAGGAACCAGGTTACCTTAAAGTAACTCGAAAATATTTAATAAGTATTTCAATAAACTATTATTATGCAATCAGAAAAAATTCTATGTCCTGTCGATAGAACATTAAATCTAATTAACAAAAAATGGAGCATCCAAATTATCAGAGACATGTTTTTTGGAAAAAAACATTTCAAGGAATTCCAGGAAGACAAGCCAAAGTTAAGCAATAAAGTACTTTCAAACTGTCTTAAAGAACTTGAAGAAAACGGTTTGATTGAAAAAGTTGTTTTGAATACAACACCAGTAAGTACTGAATATTATCTTACAGATTATGGGAAATCCATGAACAAAATAGTCTATGAACTTGCAATGTTTACATTACATGACGAAAATGACAACAGTTATTCTGATGAAACCCGTGACAGTTTAAAGAAAACTTTTAAAGAAACTTTACTGATTGATGATTAAAATGAGTGGAAAAATCTATATAATTGGAATTGGACCTGGATCCAGTGAATATCTGACTAAAAAGGCAGTTGATACTGTTAAAATGAGCGATTATACTGTTGGAAGTACACGTGCAATCGAACTGTTTGACGATGTTCAAAACACTATATCATTTAACGTGAAGGAACTGTTAGACAAACTTGAAGAAGGTGTTGAACTTGCAGTCAAAGGCAATACAGTTTCAATATTGTCAACAGGAGATCCTGGTTTTTCAGGTGTTTTAAATACTGTTTTAAGAATTTCCGGCGAAAAGAATTTCAGTAAAGACAATATTGAAGTGATTCCCGGAATCAGTTCCCTTCAGCTTGCAGCTGCAAGAAACCACATCCAATGGGACAATGCCAATGTAATGACATTTCATGGCAGGGAAAACATAGGAGACATCTTACCAGTCATTAATAACGGAAAAGTCACAATTGCCCTTCCTTCAAGAAAAGTAAAGGACATGGCGCAGTTTTTACTGGATAATGGTGTTGAAAAAGACAGGAAAGTTGTAGTCTGTGAAAGGCTCAGTTACCCCGATGAGAAAATTGTCGAAGCTACGTTAAATGATATTGCCCACAGTGAATTTACCTACATGTGCATTATGGTCATATATTAGAAATATTTACCTGTAAAATTCATTTTAAAAACCATTTACCATTTAATTTTAAAATCAAAGCTTATATAATCCGGATATCATACTTTAATTGTTGATTTTAGAGAAGAAACAGCAAAAAAAGTTGATATCATGAACAAAAAAATAAGCGCAATATGTTTTATTTTATTGTTTTTCTTTTTAGTATGTGCTGTTTCAGCAGCTAACAATGAAAATGAAACAATAAAAAGTATAGGCCCAGCACAAGACATTTCAAAATTATGTGCTGAGGAAATCAGCCAAAAAGTTGAAATAAGCAACACAAAAGCTGACAATCTCAAAGCATCTTCTGTTAAGGAAAATGTTAGTCTAACTGCTCAGGACATTAAAATGTATTATAAAGACGGAAGCAAGTTTACAGTAACACTAAAGGACAAAAATAAAAAGGCAATAGCTAAAGCCAAAATAAAAATCACTGTTAACGGCAAAAGCTATGAAAAAGTAACTGACAGCAAAGGAAAATGTTCAATTAACTTAAATCTTAACAGCGGCAGTTACAGCATTTTAACCAGCTTTGCAGGTACAAACAAATACAACTCAAAGTCCCTAAAAAGCACAGTAACCGTAAAAAGCACCATTAAGTCAAGTGACTTTTCAAAATATTATAAGAATTCCGCTGCATATTATGCAACATTCTATAACCAAAAGGGAAAGCTATTGAAAAACACTTCAGTTAAATTTAAACTGAACTCCAAAACATATTCCATTAAAACAAATGCAAATGGAATTGGAAAATTATCCATTGATTTAAAACCCGGAAAATACAGCGTTACAGCAATCAATCCAAACTCCAGTGAAAGCGTTAGTAAAACGATTACAATCAAATCAGTGATTGTAAGTTCCGATTTGATATTAAAGGAAGGAAACAGTGGGAAATTCAATGTGAAAATATTAAATTCATACGGCAAAGCATCACCAAACAAAAAGGTTAAAATTACAGTTAACGGCAAATCATACACAAAAACAACAAATAAAAGCGGAATTGCAAGCTTAGACATTAAATTAAACTCCGGAAAATACAACATAACCACCGAGTATAATGGTCTTAAGTCTGTAAATCACATTACTGTCAGCAAAACCGTTAAAACAACCGGATTTACTCATATGACATTAATTCCCAACTACATTAATGTAACAATACCTCATGCATTTGAAAATGCATTATATACCTTAAAAAGCGGACTTAATGGAATAATTAAAATGCCAAAATCCACGCTTTTTACAATTCAAATTGGATCTAATAGCTATTCTGTATCTACATCACTAAACAGTGGTGTAGATACCACATCCTTTAAAAACAAATATTATCTAATACCATTTAACGGAACGGATATGAAAAATGATTCAAATAAAGACAATCTCAAAGGTGACGGAATACTAATCAGCGAAATGGAAAATTACACTCAAATTGAGTACAGAGACACAACAACTAATAACACGGAACTGTTTGGGTTTTATGCGGATAGCGACTTTAACAATGGTGAAACATTAACCTATATGAAAAATGACAACATAACTGCAAAAATAAATATGAAAACGCTGGATTTTGATGATGCTGGCTTGAGATATAGCTTATCTGAGTTTTACCAGACAGATTATAAAAGCAATTATGATGAGCTTACACAATACAACAGTGAAAAAATTAGATTTGCCAATACCGAAAAATCCGTTACTTTTGATAATCAAAAAAATAAAATTGTAGGTTATGACTCAAAAGAAGAAATTATTACTCAATTTATAATCAAAAACCAAACTGAATGTGAAAAGACAGAAACAATAACCTTTGGACATGGAGAGAAATATAGAAAAACATTAGGTTTTGAAGTTCTTCAAAGCTATGCGATAATTAACGAAAGGATTACAAAAGAAATTCTGGAAAACTGGATTTCACAGAGCTCCAAGTATCTAAACAGATTTGGAGTAATGAATGTTTATGGAATGTTTTTAGCATCCCTTGAGACAATTTGGCTAGCTGATGAAATAGCTGATAACTATTCAAAAGAATATGGCGTGTCATGGAGCCGTGGCCATACATTGACAATTTTAGGTGGAATAAATCTGGATGACACATATTTGAATATCCTGAATGCAGATATGGGAATGAATGTCAGCGGAAATGAGAAAAATGTTATTTTATTCAGATTAATGAACTCCTTACAACTGCCAAATCTTGAAGATTATGCTTTATCTGAAGTGGAATGGAGATTTATGGGCAATACCACCAATTCACTCGAAAATGTATTGTCATCAATTGCAAATCAAAACTTTAGCATTGCCCAGTTAGGTGAAATGATTTATATCTTTAGCGAAGATGACACAAACTCTGCTATTGTTTACAATACAACAAGTGGAATAGCAAGCGTGATTTTAAGCGAATCAAATACAACATATAAAGGATCTGCAATTTCAACCAGCAGAGATTGCTGCAGCGTAGGCATAATGCCTAAAGACATTATAGGAGGCATTAGAAATACGTTTAAAAAAATTACCGATGGTGCCGCTCAATTAATGAATAATATACAACCATACAGTGCAATACTCTATTATTTAGGAAAAGAACTTCTAAAACCATTGCTGACAGGTGCTTCAGCAGCAGGCATGGAGATATTTTCAACAATGCTTCTTGTTCAGACAGTCGGAACAACCTATAGAAACAATATTGCAGATGAAAAAGACTGGTATAGTCTAATGGACACTGCAACATTTACACGACCTGGTTATCTTCAAAATAAGAAAATTTATAACATTCCAAACAAAAATGGAGGTTATGACTATGTTGAAGTGAAAATAAATAGTGATTTGACTTTAGATAGAACTAATGCGATATATATTAGTAATGGAAAGACAAAAAAATTAACTAAAGAAGAAACTTATACATATTTTACTGATGACTATTGGACTCCAATAAGCATGCCTGCGAAATATTGGGATAAAAGCTGGAAGGAGATTTTGAAATGAAAAGAATTGATAATTTTAAAAAACAACCATTATTTATTAAAATTCTGGATGTTTTAAGCCTTACCGGCATAATTTATGAATTAATCGTCCTTATAATTACAGGTAGTTTAAATTATGCTCTAATGCCTGGAGTGACAATAGTTCTTTGTTTAAGTATAATCTTTAGGAAAACCGGCTGAAGCAACAACTTGGTGAATTATATGAACAAAAAAGAGATAATATTTTTTGCAATTGCAATTATAATACTGCTCATTTGTATTATTACAATGCCCCAATATTATTCCATATTTATCTTCTTAGTGATATTGGCAATGTTATTTATTATAATGAGCTTGTTTGTTAAGTTTAAAAGACAGTTTGAAAATCGTACATTATCTCTAATTTCATACGTAATTGCAATAATCCTCTTTTTAGTGTATTTTGCAAATTGCATTAATATTAATTTTCCAAATAAAGATGCTGCAGGCGATGGCAGCCTGATTTTAGTATTGTTTATACTGGCAATGCTTATTGGATGGTTGCTTGAAAAAAATAAGGGTTAAAAGTTAAAATTTAATTATTTTAACTTATTTTTTTTAAAGTTGAATAGCTTCCTGAACGACTTCATCGTTATCTTCACCATCATATAAGATGTGAGCTAATTTTAACAGTTTTTCCTGACCTTTAACTTCATCTTTAAACAATGGAACTTCAGCGATGTGCTGGTCAGGGAACTTTTGGTCAATTAAAGCCAGACGTTTTTGCTGTAACTGGTGTCTGGAATGGCAGAAATCACAATCAGTAATGTCCGGCATTACCTGGTTAACAATGACACTGTCAACGGTGATGTCATGTTTTCCAAGTGCTTCTAAAGCCCTTTCTGACTCGTAAATTGACATTTCCTCAGGGATGACAACCATCTTGAATGTTGTTCTATCAGGATCTGATAAAACTTCTTTAGCCTTATCGATTTCCTCTTTGGTTCTTTTTAAATCTTCAGAAGTTTGAGGATCATCAACTGCATCCATAAAAGGCATGATTTTTTTAAGTGCATTGGTTGCAGAACCTAATTTGGCCTTTGCCATCATTAACTTACCAACCCATGAGTCCATTACTTCAGGGAAGGATAATAATCTTAAGGTGTGACCTGTTGGTGCTGTATCAAATACTACAACATCATATTCATCTGAATTCATAACTGCCATAAACATTTCAAACGCAGCTGCCTCATCAGCACCAGGAGAAGATGAAGCCATATCCAACTGGTCAGTTAAAAAGTCCATTCCTAAAAGACCCCCGTCGGCTGAAGGGTTTGTTGCTTTTTGAGCTTCAAGTGCTGCTTGTTTTTGAGCCATTGCCTCATCAGGATCAATTTCAACAGCAAACAAATTGGTTTTGATTTCACGAGGATAGCTGCCGATAGGTACTTCAAGTGAATCTGCAAGAGAATGTGCAGGGTCAGTTGAGACAATTAAGGTTTTTTTACCTTGTTCAGCTAGCCATAATGCTGTTGCAGATGAAACTGAAGTTTTTCCAACTCCTCCTTTTCCACCTACGAAAATAAATGTTGTTTTATCTTTATTAAATCTAAAATAATCTTTAAATGCCAAGAGATTACCTCCTTATAATAAACTTACTTTTAGTAA
>CAZOYH010000051.1:0-11038 GCA_964583995.1 uncultured Methanobrevibacter sp. | reverse complement strand
GATTACATAACAAATGCTCTCTGATGAACTTTAAATATCAAAAAAACTAAAAATAATAAATAGCAAAGAACAAGTTTAATAAGACTTTTTTTCAACGATAACCAAAGTTAAAAAAAGAAAATAACATTAACACTTGTAAAAAAAATGTAAAAACCGTTGGAACGACGGTGCAGTAAAAATTTCCAAAAAAAACTATATTTTTTTGGTTTGCGAATCCCCTTCTTCTACAAGATGGGGAGGTTCAAAGTCATTTAAACAAATTTTAAACTAATTATTTAATAGAGGATTATTCATGGATTACGATGTTATTTATATTGGAAGCGGAAACGCATCATGGCAGGGTGGAAGATTTTTAAGAAAAGCAGGACTTAAAGTGTTAATCATAGAAGAAGGCCTGTATGGTGGAGCATGTGCAAACAGAGGATGCAACACAAAGGCTATTCTTGACGGACCCTATGAAGTCAAGGCTTTAACAGATAACTATGAAGGTGCTGGAAAAGAGGGTGATTTTAAAGTCAACTGGAGTGAACTGATTCAGCTTAAAAGAAAAAGAATTGCCGGCATGTCACTGTTTTTAGATGGTAAGTTCGATGAATATGACCTTGACGTTGCCCATGGAAAAGGAGTAATCATAGATGAACACACTGTCCAAGTTGGCGATAAGAAGTTCACTACAGATAAAATCGTAATTACAACAGGTCTAAAACCAGTTGTTCCAGACATTCCTGGCAAAGAATTTCTCCATGACAGCAATGACTTTCTCGACATTGATGAATTACCTAAACATGCAATTATTATAGGTGCGGGTTTTGTTGGAATGGAAGTTGCATCTATCCTTGCAGAAGCCGGCCTTGAAGCAGATGTGATAATTAGAGGCAACATGGCTTTAAAATATTTCCACCAGCCTTACGTTCAAAGGGTAATTGAAATTTTAAAAAAGAAAAATATAAGATTCCATTTCAATGAACAAGTAAAAGAAGTAATAAATAACGTTGAAATAGATAATCCCGAAGCAAAAGTAAACAATGCAGTTCAGGGAATAAATGCTAATGAAGATTTAAGAGATCCTGACTCAAAACAGGACAACCGTGCCTATGAGGACGGTTTTACTGTTAATTTTGAAAGTGGATTGAGCCTTATCGGTGACTATGTTGTAGCTGCAATGGGAAGAACAGCAAACGTTGAAGATATTGGCCTTGAAAACGTCGGATTAACCTATACCAAAAACGGTATTAAAGTAAACGGACACCTCCAGACAGAAGTGCCTAACATCTATGCTGCAGGAGACGTTGCAGATACCGGAATTGCAAAGCTTGTAACAGTGGCAATCCATCAGTCCAAATACCTTGCAAAGGAACTTTTGGGCAAAGCCGATGAGATAACATACCCAGCAGTACCTGCAGTGGCATATACCATACCGAGAATAGCTACAGTAGGTGTGCCAGCTTATGTTGCAGATGAAAGTGACGAGTATGAAGTTCACACAATAACATATGGTAATGCATATTCGGCCGTTCTTAAAAATGACCGCACAGCAGAAGCAAAAGTAATCGTTGATAAAGATTTGCAGATTGTAGGTGCAGAAATCTATGCGCCTGATGCTGAAAACGTTGCAAACATGTTTGCATTTATAATCAACCAAAAAATTACACTTGAAGAACTTGACTACATGATTTACACATTCCCTTCAAGCAGTGCAGTATGTCTTTATAAATTACACAATATTCACTATAAATTTTAGGTGATTTTGATGGGTGAAGATGAAATAACTTACGGAGATATTAAGGAATATGAATCATTATTCACTCTTGCACCATCATTTCTGCTTGAAAGATTTGCAAAAAGAAATTCAAATTTGGTTTTGAAGTTCAAATCAACAATTGAATCACATATAGATAATTTAAATGATGATCAAAAAAATAAGTTGGACATTATATTAAAAACTGATGTTGAGGACTTGCAAAACATTCTATATGATGCATATATGAAAAGCAACAAAAAACAATATAAGATATTGGCAAATCCAGAATATAAAGATTTCATTGAGTTTAATTTAGATGAAATACGTAAAATGGTTAAATAACTTCAAAGCCGATTAATCTGATATTATTTGATATCAGTTCAGGATTGTCGTCAATCTCATCAGATAGTCTTGTTGTAATATATTTTTTATTGTCGTCTGCAAAAACAGTAGCTATTGTAAGCTCATCACTGTCCATCAAAACACCTGCAAGGAAGTTAGCTCCGCTTGAAATTCCAATACCTAAACCGAACTCCTTGGCTATTCTTTTAGACATGTTGATTGCATCACAGTCATGAATCAAAACAATATCATCAATCAAATCCTCTTCTATGATTCCTGGAATAAAGTCATCACCGATTCCTTCAATGAGATGTGAACCTTCCTCCATTCCCATTTTAAGGATTGAAAGTGTTGACGGTTCAAGGGCAAATATCTTGGAATCAGGATTGTTGTCTTTTAATCTTTTACCAATTCCCATTAATGTTCCGCCGGTTCCGATACCTGAAACGAATGCATTTACACTAGGAACTGCATCGATTATTTCCTGACCAGTAGTAGTATATTGGGCTTCAGTGTTTAATGGATTGTCAAATTGGAGTGGTCTGAATGCATCATGTTCAATAGCAAATTTTTCTGCAAGTTCTAAAGCCTTTTTAAATCCACCTTCCTCTTTGGATACAAGGTGAACATGAGCACCATACATTTCAATCAGGTTTCTTCTCTCTAAAGACACCCAATCAGGCATGAATATATGAACGTCGTGACCGAAAAGTGCACCGATTGCTGAAAATGAAATGCCAGTATTTCCGCTTGTAACCTCTACAATGGCCTGACCATCTTTAAGATTACCGTTTTCTTTTTCTTTTTGAATAATATATAGAGCAATTCTGTCTTTAATGCTTCCGGAATAGTTGTAATATTCAAGTTTGGTATAAATACTTCCAACTTTTCCTTCATATTCATAATCAATCTTTATCATTGGTGTGTTGCCAACTAACTTTTCGATATTCATAGCATTCAATCCATTAACTAATATAACATTATAATATTTGTAATTTAATACTAAAAATACTTATCATTTTTGAGCATTTACACATATCCAATTGGCTACATCACCAGTAAATGAATCTTTTGACTCTTTAACATGACTGACTATATTGGAAAATCCGGCTTTTTTTAAAGATTGCTCCAATTCGTCTTTTGAATATATATTTGCATCAAGTAATTTGCAGAATTCTTTTTGGCGTTCATTGTCTTTTAAAGGCATTGCTTCATTTGCAATGAATATAAATCCACCATCTTTTAGGACTCTCAATACTTCTTTTAAATCATTTACAAAATCCGGCCAGAAATAGACACTTTCAAATGCAGTCACGATATCGAATGTGTTGTCATCAAATGGCATTTTTGAAACTGAACCTTTGATTATTTCACATCTTTTATCCTCAACTGCTTTTCTGTTTGTCTGTGATGATTTTTCAACAGAAACTTCAGAATAATCTAAACCATAAACCTTATTTTCAGTCATTTCCAAAAACCTTTTTACATTAACTCCTCCACCGCAACCAACATCTAAGATAATATCATCCTTAGATATGTTTAAATGACTCACAGCCCACTTGGCAAGTCCTTCATGATTTTCATTCATCAAATCAATTAACTTTTCACCAAGTTTGCCTTCAGGCTTTCGTGCATTAATCAAAAGTTCATCTGAGGGATATTTTTCTTCAGTCATATTCTCCCTATTTTTTAAACTTCAATCCTACCTTATGGGATTTTGCAATTTCTTCACCTATCTTAAGGTATCTGTGTGTTACATCCTCATAGCCCAATGGGTCTAGCTTTTCATAGGTGATTTTACCATTTTCATCTAATACATCTTCTTCTGCCTGCACGTTAACGATTTCTCCTGTAAGCTGGGTGTGTGATCCGACTTCTGCAGTGTGAATCAGTTTGCATTCCAAAGATATTTTGTACTCATTGATTAAAGGTGCATTTACGATTTCTGCATCTTTGTATGTAAATCCAACATCCTCAAGTTTGTCAGTGTCATATCCAGAAGCTATTCCAAGATAGTCAGTTTCAACTACATGTTCAACGCTTGGAAATGCAATGCAGAACTCTTTAGAATGTAAAATACTTTTCAGTGTTTTTCTCTTTAATGTTGTGTTAATGGCTATCATCACTGCAGGTGGGTGATGGGAGCACATTGTTGCAAAGGCAAGTGTACATGCATCTGCTTTTCCTTTTTCATCATAGGCTGATGCTACTACGGCAGGTGCCGGAAACATCATGGACCTTGGTTTTAGATTAACTTTCATGATATTATTTTAAATTTTGAATCTTATATAAAGTATTGTTCTTTTTTGTTCAATAAAGTATTATATAGTACATATGATATATCATTAAATGAAAGATATTTATAACATGAAAATAATATATCAATTGTTATATTGCAAAAGAATTTAAATTTAGGTTGAAAAAATGACTAAAATTTTAACTATACAGGATATATCATGTTTTGGACAGTGCTCAATAACAGTGGCATTGCCAGTGGTCTCAGCGTTCGGAATAGAAACAGCAATATTGCCTTCAGCTGTATTATCCACACACACTTCAGGCTTTACAGACTTTACAGTCAGAGACTTAACTGAAGACCTGCCTGCAATCAAAGAGCACTGGGAAAAGGAAGGAATTGATTTCGATGCAATATATACAGGATTTATTGCATCAATTGAGCAATTGGACTACATAAAAGACATCATCGATTCAAGGCTAAAGCCTGACGGACTGGTATTCGTTGACCCTGCAATGGCAGACCACGGTGAATTCTACAACGGATTTGATCAGGAATTTGCAGATAAGATGGGTGAGTTATGTAAAACTGGAGATTACATTCTTCCAAACACAACAGAAGCATGTTACATATTACACAAACCATGGAAAGAAGAGTTTTCACGTGAAGAAATGCTTGAAATGGCTCGTGAACTTGCACAATTTACAAAAAGATATGTAATTTTAAAAGGAGATACAAACGAAGAGGGCAAGCTTGGAATGATTGTACTTGACAAAGTCAATGATACTATTGATATTGTTTACAATGACAGGATTGATTATGTATCCCACGGAACAGGAGATGTATTTGCCTCCTCATTTGTTGGATCTACCATGATTGGCAAAACTCCATCTGAGGCTGCTAAAATTGCCGGTGAATTTACTAAAAAGGCTATTGAAAAGACTGTTGGAGATGAAACCCATACATATGGTGTTAAGTTCGAACAGGTGATTTTAGAGCTCAATGATTTAATTGAATGAAATAATTAATTTATTTCATTTTCTTTTTTTATAAAAATTGTTAAATAATAACACTTGCAAAGATAATACTATTAAACAGCAAATTTTCACGTGATGATTTTATGAACAGGAAACTTAAAATTGGAATTATTTTATTTTTAATTGTCTTTTTCGGCGGGTTTTTCGTATATGCTCAATTCTATTACCATGCTGAAGAAACCGCAACCCAATATTTGAACGGAACAGATGATGTAAATGTCACTAAAATATCCAATGGACTGTTTCTTGACGGTTATGGAAATGACACTGCAGTAATATTTTATCCTGGAGCAAAAGTGGAATATACATCATATCTGCCACTGTTTACGGATTTGGCAAGTAAAGGAATAGACTGTTATCTGGTTGAAATGCCGTTTAACCTAGCATTTTTCGGCATAGGAAGTGCAGATGAAATCATTTCAAATTCAAATTACAATCATTATTTCATGGCAGGCCATTCCCTAGGCGGTGCTATGGCCAGTAACTATGTTAACGGCACAGATAAAAACATTACTGGTTTGATATATCTATCATCACATTCATCTGTAGGTGTAAACGTACCAGTATTGTCAATTAGAGGTACAAATGATGGTGTTATTAATCTTGAAAGTTACCATGAAGCCAGGCCAAATTTTATGAACAATTTCACAGAAGTATTGATAAATGGTGGAAACCATGCAAATTTCGGCTATTACGGCAATCAGTCAGGTGATAATCCGGCAAACATATCAGCTGAAAGCCAGCAGGATCAAAGTGTAGATGCAATCCTCAAATTCATTGATTATTATACATAAGAGGATTAAATTATGAGTTTTCTAAATTTTGATGATTAAAGGGATTTTCCATTCTATAATCACAATCAAAATATATGTGTTCCATACATATCACACCTGCTGACGGACACTACTATTTTCATTATAGTTTTACTTGGATTCGCTTAATTTAATTTAAATGGTTGAAAATTATGAATATTTTAATATCAAATGATGACGGTGTTTTTGCACCTGGAATACTTGCCCTAAAACAGGCAATTGAAGATTTGGGAAATGTTACAGTTGTAGCTCCCGACAAAAACAACAGCAGTGTCGGTCGAAGACTTACATTATTTAAACATTTAAAGCTGGATGAGGTTAAATTGGCTGACGGAAGTCAGGCATATTCCGTTTCAGGAACTCCTGCTGACTGTGTTGTTGTTGGAGCAGAATATATAATGGATGAAAAGCCTGATTTGGTGATTTGCGGTATAAATCAGGGCGTTAACATCAGCTCGGACATTACCTCATCAGGTACAGTCTGTGCAGCACTTGAAGCAGTAAGTCTGGGAATACCTGCAATAGCGGTTTCACTTTTTATGGACCCTAAAACTTCATTCAAAAAGGATGAAAATGGTGAATGGTATGTAGATTATGACTTCACATTAACTAAAAAGGTGATGCATGATTTAGTATCTAAGATTATCGATAAAGGATTTCCACCGGAAGTCGATTTGTTTAATTTAAATGTGCCCTCAAACTACGAATGCGAAGAGATAAAAATTACTCATCTGTCACATAAGATGCTTGAAAAAAAAGTCATCGACAACAGGAATGTTGAAAAGTCAGAAATATTCAACTATCCATTAGATGAAAACCAAAACAGTGATGACTTGATTATGATTACATCTGACCTTGTAAAAGACTACGACGAGGGCAGTGACGGATACGCTTTGATTGTTGAAAAAAGACCAAGCTTAACACCCCTTAGCGCTGACATGACCTATAATGACCTAAAAGACTGGTAATAATATGGAGAATCAAACAAGTCTTTTTACAAATGTCGCCATATGGTTTGGAGTAGCCATTTCAGTTTCAGAGATTTTAGCAGGCGTGCAGATTGCATCTGCCTCACCGATTGATACTATATGGATTCCATTAATATTAGGTCATATCGTCGGAGGAATCCTCCTTTTTGCAGTTGGCTATATTGGAGCCCAACTGAGAGTAAATGCAATGGAGTCAATCAAATCCACATTCGGCAATTACGGTTCCAAATTCTTTGCCTTTTTAAACGTGCTTCAGCTCATTGCATGGGTAGCAGTGCTGAATGCACAGGGAGCACAGGCACTGATGGGATTAAATTTAGGAATTTCTTTTCCAGTTATTTGTATAATCTTAGCATTTCTTGTTGCAATATGGGTTTTTGTAGGACTAAAAAGAACATCCAAAATAACAAGTCTGGTAATGATTGTTTTAACAATACTTTTGATATTGCTCACCTTTAAACTATTCGGACTTGAAACATCTTTGACATTGCCCCTTTCCACTCAAACTCTAACTTTCTGGAACATATTTGAAGTGTCAATTGCAATGCCTATCTCATGGCTTCCAGTAATTTCAGACTATACAAAAGACGTTGAAAAACCTCTAAAGGCAACTGCACTGTCTGCTGCAGCATATACAATTGCCAGTCTCTGGATGTATTTCATAGGTGTTGAGGTGGTAAGTGTTGGTACTGTTGATGTATCTCAGGCAATACTTATTTCAGGTCTTGGAGTACAGGGCGTTATCATTTTGGTCCTATCAACAGTTACAACCAATTTCCTTGCAACAAACTCAGCAGGAGAATCGGCAAAGGCAATATTTAACAGGTTGAATCCGAAAGTTACCGGAGTAATAGTAAGTATATTAAGCGCACTTCTTGCAATATCAGGAATAATGGATCATTACATTGACTTTTTATATCTAATCAGTTCAGTATTTGCACCTATGGCAGCGGTTCTACTGGTTTCATATTATGTTGGAAGCGAAAATAACTCCAAGAATTGGTATTGGAACATCTTTGCATGGCTATGCGGTTTTATTGTCTATCAGATAACAGTAAATATGGATTCAATAGTACTTGGACCAACACTGCTTGCAGTTATAGTTTCAGCATCACTTGCATATGTTTGGATTAAGTTGAATGAACTAAAATTTTTCAATGATATTTAAATATTATGAAATCCTAATTGTATAATGTTTAAGGAGTTTTTTTATATGAGTGAGCATGTAACTATTATGGTTAATGGTACAATATATGACATGTTTGGTGAATTCTATTATTTTGTATCAGAAGTATATCCGGAATTAAGAGATTTCTGCTGTGAACATGATATTGAACTGGAATTTAAGGATGTTTCCTTCTCATTATATGAAAAGAATGTAGATACCTCACATACCATTCTTGAATACTTAAATCAGATTGACGAGGACAGAACATTCTATATCTGTTTTAGGGGTCAAAGATTAGGCTGGATTCCTGATATAAATGTTATAGACAAACATACTCTGGATGTTTTTCCAGAACTGGTAAACTATATAGGAACTATTACTCTTAATGAATTATCCATTCTACATGCTTTAATTCCATTTGATAAATTCATTGACGGCAAAAAGCAAGATTTACATCCTGTTAAACATTCCTTATTCTACTTTAGAAAATCTGATTATCTCTGCTCAATCGAACCGGATAAAAGGCCATTCTATCTGGATGAAAACGGCAAAGACGATGATGAAGTCAGAGACATGAAAGTTGCAAAAGCTAAAGATATTGTTCATGATATTAAAAGGGACTTTGATAAAGAGGAAAACGGTTCAAATATAATTATCAGGGATTATGACGGTAAATATGATGAAAACATTAAGTTATTTGATATTATTGAAAAATATACTAAAATATGTTCAGATTTAAGTGGCTTATCATATGAAGAACTGATTAAGCTTTTTGAACCATTGAGTTTTAGAGATATTCATGGCTGTGTTACTGATTTTGAATATGAAGGAAGACCCTTAAAAGATGTAATGATTGAAGACTTTAAAAGGGAGATTCAATTGGAGTTTCCGGAAAAATTCAATTGAATTCTTTTTTGATTAAATCTCCCAAACATACATTTAATGCAAGTTTAATCTTTTAATTTAGATACTTATATTTGAAAATGCATCTTCGCCCAATAACCTTGATGCCTGAGTTGAAACACCAATGTCCGGGTCATTTGCCTGTACGAATCTTAAGAATTCACTATCATCAATGTTATTTATGATTGCCATTCTGATATGGCCTTCAGCAGTGTCAAGATAGAGATTTTTAAGGAATTCCTGATTGTGAATTTTTTCAATTGCTTTTAGCCTAAGCTCATATAATGATTTGTCATATGCAAGTATCCTTAATATTTTCTCGTCATTTATTTCATCCAAATACTTTTCACGTTCAAATTCACTGACCTTATAATCAGTAACCTTTCTGTATAACTCATTTTCACTGGCTTGCTCTATATCTATTTTATCAAGTTCAACTTCAAGTTCTCTTTGGATATTACTATCAGTTATTCTCTTTAGTGCTTCACGGCGAACCCATGGATGTGAGTCAGTTCTCACAATATCTGCTAACAGATCCTGATTGTTTAATCTTTTAACGGATTGCATGCGAACATAATAGTTTTTATCAGTTTTTGCAACATCTTCAATGATTTTTTCATTATTTATTTTGCGGATTGCATCCAGACGAACCCATGCATCCTTGTCTTTTTTTACAACATCCACCAGAACTTCTTCATCATTGATGTTTGCCACTGCATCCTGGCGAACCCATGAATCATCAGCATCCTTAACTATTGAAACATTTAAATCTTCACTATTGATTCTTTTTTCAGCTTCAATACGGACATGAAAACTTTCATCATCTTTTGCAATTTCCTCAAGTATGATTTCATCATCCAGTTTTTTTACAGCTTCCCTGCGAACAAAATAATTTCTGTCTTTTTTGGCAATATCCTCAAGGACTATTTCATTTTTTATACCACCTACCGCTTCCCGGCGAACCCATGCATCCTTATCTGTGTTTACTATTTCAACAAGAACACTTTCGCTGTCAATATGTTTAACGGCTTCCAGACGCACCCATGAGTCAATGGCATATAATGCAATATCAGTTAATAAATCCTTATCATGAACTTTTTTTACGGCTTCAAGGGATATCTGTGAATCTTCAGCTTCCTTTGCAACATCTGCCAATAAGTTTTCATCAGATATTTTACTTATGGCATCTTCACGTACCAGCAGGTCATCATCTGTTTTTGCAGCATGCGCCAGGAACTTTTCATCTGTGACTTTTCTAATGGCTTCAAGCCTTACAAAGGAATGATCATCATTATCAATAATTTCCATTAATGTTTTTTCATCACTTATCTTTTCAACGGCATTTAGTCTAATAAAATAGTTATTTGCATTTTTTGCAATGTCTGCAAATAATTCAGGTTTGTTAATTTTCCTAAAGGCTTCCATTGACACCTTTTCGTTTTTATCATTAACTGCAATTTCAGATAGAATTTCAGGATTATTTAAACCGTAAACAGCATTTAGGCGAACAGCAGCACTTTTATCATTTTGAGCGATGAATGTGAGTGTTTCTTCATCATGAATTCCTTTAATGGCTTCAAGGCGAACCCTTGTGTTTTCATCAGTTTTTGCAATTTCGGCCAGTGTGTCATCATCACTCATTTCCTGAACTTTTTCAAGGCGTGCAAGACTGGTTTCATTTCTAACGGTAAGTTCACCTACCATAGATTCTGTTGTAATATTTTCAACGGCACGGTTGGATATATCCTCACCTAACTCATTTTTAGCTATTTCACTTAAGATTTCATCGTCCTTTATTCTTTCAATGGCT
>CAZOYH010000050.1:0-11076 GCA_964583995.1 uncultured Methanobrevibacter sp. | reverse complement strand
AAAAAGAGTTTATATTGCAATTAAACTAGTATAACTTAAATAAATTGGTTTTTTCACCTGAATTTTACGAAACAAAAGCAATTTTACGTGGTTAAATCAACAGCAAAAACGGACTTTTAACTAAACTTTAATTAAATAGTATCTACAAAAATGTTAATGATTATATTTTTAAGGAGATAATAATGACTCGTATTTCAATTTTAGACAAAGACAGATGTCAACCAAAAAAATGTGATTATCTTTGTATACATTACTGTCCTGGCGTCAGGATGGATGAGGACACCATAGTAATTGATGAAGATAGTAAAAAGCCGTTGATATCTGAAGAATTATGTGAAGGGTGCGGTATCTGTACAAACCGTTGCCCGTTTGACGCTATTACAATTATTAACCTGCCGGAAGCTGCTGATGATCCGATACACAGGTTCGGTCAAAACCAGTTTGAACTCTTTGGCCTTCCAAGCTTAGAGGAAGGAACCGTTTTAGGGCTTTTAGGTCAAAACGGTATTGGAAAATCAACAATAATGAATATCCTTGCAGGTAATCTGATTCCTAACTTCGGTGACTTTGAAAATCCTCCTGAAAACTGGGATAATGTAATCGAATACTATAAAGGCTCAGCTCTTCAGAAATACTTCAGGGACTTGTCTGAAGGAAATGTGAAAACCATCCTAAAGCCACAGATGGTTGACAAGCTTCCAAAGGTCGTTAAAGGCAAAGTACGTGATTTGCTTAACAATGTAAATGAAAGAGACAAGCTTGACTATGTTACCAAGGAATTGCAGCTTGAAAATGTTTTAGACAGGAACATGGAAAACCTGAGTGGTGGGGAACTTCAAAGGGTTGCAATAGCCGCAACCGTCTTAAGGGAAGGTGATTTCTACTACTTTGACGAACCAACTTCCTGGCTTGACGTGTCTCAAAGATTAAATGCCGTTAAGGTTATTCGTTCCCTAGCTGAAGAAGGAAAAAGCGTTCTTGTAATCGAGCACGACCTTGCTACTTTAGATGCTCTGTCTGATAATATCCACATTTTATACGGTACTCCCGGAGGATATGGTGTAGTCTCTGGAAGAAAAGGTGTTCGTTTAGGTATAAATGCATATATCAAAGGATTTTTGGCTGAGGAAAACGTAAGAATCAGGAAAAATCCAATTGAATTTACAATAAGACCACCAACCCCTGAAGATGAAGGGGATGCTCTTGCAAGCTATACCGATTTAAGCAAAGACTATGACGGATTTAAGTTAACTGCTGATGAAGGGGAAATCTTTTACGATGAAATTGTAACTGCATTCGGTTCAAACGGTATCGGTAAAACCACATTTGCAAAAATGCTTGCAGGAGTCGAAGAGCCAACCACCGGAGAAGTTGATGAAGAGGTAACCATAGCATATAAACCCCAGTACATTGTAACCAACTTTGAAGGAACTGTAAGTGACTTTTTATACATGAACGCCCCTAGTTTTGGAAGTAAAATCTTTGAAAGCGAAATAATGAATCCGTTTTCATTAAATGAAATGCTTGACAAACCCGTTAAAGGTTTAAGTGGAGGAGAACTTCAAAGACTGGCTATTGCCACTACACTTTCAAAAGATGCTGAAATTTATCTTTTCGACGAACCGACAGCATTTTTGGATGTTGAACAAAGACTCATAGCTGCCCGTGTAATCCGCAAGATGGTTGAAAGCAGAAATGCTGCTTCACTTATTGTTGATCACGATATCGTCTTTATCGATTACATTTCAGACAGGGCAATGGTGTTTGACGGTGTTCCTGGCCTGAACGGTCATGCTTCAAAACCAACTGATCTTAGAAATGCAATGAACGAGTTTTTAGGAAACTTGAACATTACCTTTAGAAGAGATAAGGAAACCAAAAGGCCAAGAGTCAACAAGCTCGACAGTTATAAAGACCGTGAGCAAAAGGAAAAAGGCGAATATTATTACTTATCTGATTAAGGAGAATGAATAATGTTTGAAAATAGAGCTCGAGGAGCACAATTAGTTAAAAGGATTTCCTATTTCTATTTGATAATTGCAGCATTGGTTCTTATTGCATCATTGGCACTTGGACTTAGCGCTTTTATCATCAATGTTCCTTTTTACGTCATAATGTTTGTAGCATTATATCTGTTATCAACCAGATTCAAGGACAACAAGAATACATGGATTTTTGTAGTCATTTGTGCAATCATTACTCTCATATGGGCATTAAGCCTGCTCGGACTTGTATTGTGCATACTACTGATAGTTGGTGCAAATGACATGAAAAAAAAATTAGAATAACATTTTTAATTCTTTTAAAAATTTCTTTTTTTAACTTTCACCCCAAATTACCAAAGTATTACGTTTTATAGTCTTTTTTACGATTTAGTAATACTTTATTTTTAAAATTAAAAACATTAATATACTTTTAGCAACAAAAATATAATTCAATATAAATTGAAAAGTGATAAAGATGAGTTGTTATAAATATTGGGGTAAATTAGAAGAAATAGCAAACAAACTGTCAAGTTATGGTGATTTGGACAAATACGGAGATTCCGCTTTAGACAATGTAGATATCGATGAAATCATTGAAGTGCTGGATGAAGTAGAAATCATAGCACACGATAAAGAAATTGACTTTGACTCTGCAAAACACATCCTAGATGATGAAAAAATGAACAGAGCATTGCAACTAATCCGCAAATTCTACGTTTACATTGGTGCAAGACTTGAAACAGAAAACGCTTTGAAGATATTAAAATCAGATAATCCAACAGAAACACTTGATTCATTCCATTTTTACGAACGATACATTGGATTACTCAACAATGAAAGCCAACTAGCCAAATTCAATGAAAATAAAATTTTCGTATTTTTGGGAAGTGGTCCATTGCCATTGACTTTAATAATGTTCAACAAGGTCTATGGCTGCAAATGTATAGGAATCGAACAGCAGGAAGATGTTGCAGACCTATCCAGAAAAGTATTGGAAAAATTAGGTCTTGACAAAGACATTGAAATCATAACAGGTGATGAAAAATCAATAGCTGATCTTGACTATGACATTTTAATGGTTGCTGCTCTTGCAGAACCGAAAGACCGAGTATTTTCAAACATATGGGAAGTAATTGATGAGGACAAACCTCTAATTTACAGAACCTACACTGGAATGAGAGCCATATTATATGCTCCGGTTCTTGAAAAAGACACAAGAGGATTCCACAAGGAAGTAATGGTGCTTCCAACCGGAAAAACAAATAACACATCCGTATTGATTAGAAAAATTGTTTAAATGAACTATAATCCTTCAAGTTCATTTAAAATATATTTTTTTAATATTTTTACTGCATTTTCCCCGTCTTCATCAAGTCTTACTGCATCCAATGGATTTAAATCATAAGTTTTTACAACCGCATCGGCTGAAATGTTTTTTAAAACTTCAACATCCTTATCTTTTAGGATTACTGATGCGCAGTCATCACCGCAGCCTGTTATTGTAACTATTTTTGCATCATCCAAAATCGGTGAGCAGTTATTAGGTTGTGCTGAGTATTCAGTTATGCATGCTGCAACGATATTGTCATTTTCCAGAGCCAACTCTACTGTAGCTGCCCTTACAACCAAACCAAGCGGACTTAATCCACTACATGAAACCAATGCTATTTTATCTGTCATTTTCTCGCCTTCATCCTTTCATATCTTTTTTTAACCTTATCATATCCTCTTTTGTAAAAGGGACATTTCAATATGCATTCACAGCACCCTTCCCTGTGGGCGGTGCAGACTTTTCTTAAAAGATTTTCATCATCATCGAATGCGTCATTTGGACATCTGTCAATACATACACCACATGTTGAGCAGAAATCTCTAACCCATATCATGTCGTTTTCTTTTTTAATCGGCAGATTATCAATTGATGTGTGAATCATGAAAAATCCGCTGTTTAAACCATCCTTAAAAAAGCACATGCCACTTCTTGTAACTGCACAGTCATTTGACTGCATTGCAATTGCCCTTAAGGACAAATCGTCATGTAGCGGATGAATAATGTCTGCCTTAAAACCGTTTCGCCTTAAAAAATCAGCAAATTCATAAACGTGAATTCCATATTCCTGAAATTCCCCATCCAACAGTTTTCCTTTTTCTTTTGAAGGAGACATTTTCATCAAATCCTCATCCATAAGGAACTTGAAGATGATTACATTATCAATATCGAAATTTAAATCCCTTTTAAAATCATTGGAAAGTTTACAATAGCTAATTCCTGTAAAATTATATGTTAAAACTAATTCCAGTAACTCTTCCAGTAAGTCATCTGAAATTTCTCTTTTTGGGTTTTGAGGATTTTCAGTTTTGTAAAAATTAGGAAGAGGTTTGTGGTATCTAAACCCCTCAAAAATAGTATCAATCATTTTCTTAAAGCTTCAACAGCTTTCGGGAACTCTTTGCAGAACACTTTGATTTCCTCTGTTGGAATTGAGAAACTTATACGCAAGTATCTGTCTCCAAAGTCTTCTGATGTGTATTCCCCTTCTCTTGTAAAGAGTTTTTTCTCAATTAAGTAATTTGACATTACTTTAGGATTTATTCCCGCACCTGAAAGGTCGATTACCATCATGTTTGCATCAGACGGATAAACAGGTAGGAATACTCCTTCGATTGGCTCAATCATTTCAGCGATTAACCTTTGGTTTTCAAAGCAGGTTTCACGCATTTCTTCAAACCATTCCTGTTTTGATTTAAGACCAGCAATAGCTCCGTATTGTGAGATGATGTTTACACCCAAATCGTTGACCACAGCATTTTTGATTGCATCAATAATTGGTTTTGATGATATTACACCACCGATTCTCAAACCTGCCATTCCAAATATTTTTGAAAAGCTGTAAATTGTTAAGGTTTGGCCAGGAGCGTAGTTTTCCACAAGATAATGATCTCTTGCAAAGTCCTTGTATGTAATGTCGTGCAATAAGTATAAGTCGTTTTCTTTTGCAATTTCTGCAAATTCCTTAAGCTCTTCTTCAGTGTAGGATGAACCTAATGGATTTAGAGGATCAATTAAAATAACCATACGTGTATTTTCATCCATGTTTTCTTTTAGAAGTTTTGGAGTTAACTTATAGTTGTTTTCCTCAAAGTAAATCGGCACATATCTTACTTCACCTGCAAACCTATTTGCAAAGTCTCCGATGATGAAGTATCCTGGATCTGACAATATCACATTGTCTTCAGGTTCTAAAAGTGCCTGCATACATAAATATAGTGATTCTGTTGCCCCGGAAGTCAATAATACTTCCAAGTCTTTGAAATCCAAGTCATCTAAAATTAATTGTTTAAGTTCTGAGAAACCTTCTGGGGCAGGATATTTACAGTATGTCTTTTCCTTTATAGCCTCAATCATGGCGTTGGCTATTGTATCGTCATGTAAATGATTTGTGTTTTGTCCCATCCAAATCATGTCTTTGTCCATGTACATGTCTTCAAAAAAGTCATTTGCACATTCATAGCCTTCCGGAGGCACCCTTTCAGTTTTTTGAAACTTCTTTTTAGGATTTTTAATATCAAAATCTTTGTCTCTCATATTATCACTCAAACAATTCCAAAAATAATATATATTTTTAATAATTAATAAAATTAACTTAAATAATTCCAATTGAAGCAATGGAAAATATGGCCTGCTTACCTTCGGCTATGCTTCTGTGACGCCTTAAGGTTGCAATTCTCTGATTTAACTCTTCACCACGTTCAAGCTGTATGATAACCTTGCTCCAATATTGAAGTATGGTTCCGCCAACTGCCTTGATGTCATTGTTTCCTTCCTCATCAAAGGCATTGTAGATTTGATTTGTCACAACAACTGCTATATCATATTGCCTTGCGATTTTAGATAAAATTCCCATCTGTTTACCTAATTCCTTATTAAGTTTGGATGATTTCATGTCATCCACCCTGTAGAGAGCAACTGCTGAGTCCAATATGATTAAATCAACATCATTGTGGTTTTTTCTAAGCCATGCGTCAATTGACTTTAATGTGTCGTTTTGTTCTAAAAAACTAGTAGGTTCAAAAACAATAATGTTATTAGCCACGTTTGAAAACTCAGAACCTGCAATCTGTCTGATTCTGTCAATTGAGATTCCACCTTCGGTGTCAATGTAGATTACTTTTCTATTGTTTTTTGCAACATTAACGGCTAAAGTTAATGTTATATTACTTTTACCGGAGCTAGGCGGACCGAATATCTGGGTTATAACACCTTTTTCAAAGCCTCCACCGAGCATTGCGTCAAGTGAAGAGTTTGAAGGAATCTTGTGATTGTCTTCAAAATTAGCCAATACTTTCATAGATAAATATTGATTTTCATATGTTATAATATTAATCTTTGCCCATCACACCAATCATCAGATGCATGTCTTTTGACTTGATTGTTACCAGATAGTCCCCTTCATTGTAAGAAAATGTATAGCTTCCGTTCCTGTCAACAAGATAGCCTTCCTGAGAGCCTAGCATGGTATCAGTGGCCTTTACCTTTGTGGTTGACTTTACTTTTCTGATTTCGCCGTCTTTTATGACTGTGATGTTGAGCTTGTTTTTTCCGTTTTTGAAAATTAGAAAGTCATCCCCACTGTCTTTAAGCTCATAATCAGTCGGTACGGTGAAATTAATATCATGTAAAGTGTAATTTTCAACTTCCATGAAGGCAAATGTTCCCTCTTCAGGCATGAAGGCTGCTGATGCTGCGCCAATTGAGGTGAAAATTACTGCAACAAGGATTAGATATTTGAGTTTCATAGTGATAGTTATGTTTTATGTTTTAAAATAGTTAATGTAAAAATTTAAAATAATGAATGAAATTAATCCTTCAATATTTAAGGTCCAACAATAAAATCTGAAAGAGGAACTGAGACATATGCTTCGATTGGTGCAGCAATAAGCAATAATATTGTTGCAAATATCATAAGCATTATGCTTTGAATCAGTATTTTTTTAGTTTGCTCAAATGCATCCGAAGCTTTCTTGCTGCTTCTCCAGGCCTTGATGAATCTCCAGATAAACAGGAACAACACTACTCCTGCTGCAGACTGAATAACAGTTGCAGTTATTTCAAATATTCCATGAGGAATAATGTAAACAATATATTTAAGACCTCCATTTGGAATAATCTGGCTGAACAGCTGTCCTAAAGCTCCCAGATTAAAAGCATTATAGATTAACATTACAAAAGCAGGAATCGCAAAAAATACTGAAAAGATATATGTTTCAATTCCACCCCATTCATTGTTAATGAAAAGCTCGGTTGCACCGACTAATTGAATACCTGTGGCCGCAGTAGTATTTACAGAAGGCATACTACCAACGACAGATTCTACTCTGGCCGCAGATAGAATCCATGTAGCAGCAGCACACACCATAAACAGGATGTATAATCCAATGATTAATTTTTTATTATCTTTTAAAGCTTCAACTGTCAAGTCCTTGAATTTTGTTAAAAAACTCATAATAATCACCAATAGAGATTAATCCTCATTTTTCCTATGAATGCCAACTGGTATTTTCTAAACTAATTTCTTAAAAGATAATGTTATTTAAAACCATTATTTTTAATTTTAAGAATATCCTCAACCGGAATATCAGTCTTACTTGCAATCTCCTCAGGAGACATGGTATCTAAAAGTTTTGAAATAAGAGAATTTATACCTTCTTCCTTACCTTCTTTCATACCTTCTTTCATACCTTCTTTCATACCCTCTTTTCTACCTTTTTTAATTCCTGATTCTTCCGCACGACAAATCATACCATCAATACGTGCATTGACAATATCTCTTCTCAAATCTACAACTTCTTGTGCTGACATATCCAAACCTTCTATTACTTTTTTCCTATTTTCCTCTTTTGATACGAACTTTCCAGCCCACAATATCAAAGAGGTTCTTAAAAAATCACCTAATTCCTCATCAACGATAATTTGATTGTAGATATCGACTAATTCGACGACAATATCTTCAATTTCACGATTACTTCTGTATTTGGGAACCCATATCAAGTCCAAAACATCAAAGACATTGATTTCGTCGTTATTATGTATTTTGTACTTTATACTATTAATAGTTACGGATTCTTCAATTTCCTGAGTATTAACCCATACTGGATTGTAGAATGAGGTAGGACTTACAAATTTAATTGTATTTTTAGGTATTTCACCAGTATTAAAAATAAAGGGATAAATGAACCTTCCAGAAGCTAGGGATAATGATGTCAAGTATTGAAAATCCCTACCAAGAAAATAATCAGACATGACCGAATGGTGTTCTATATGAACCAACTCGCCATTGGCTCTTATACTAACATTGTCCAGTTGCAGATCTTTGTAATTATCTGAAAGAAACCTACTGTGAAAAGGACCTTCGATATCATTGAACTTTGTTACAAACTCCACAAATTCATCTGTTTCAACCATACACAAGTTAAAAATTATGTCTTCCGTATTGTTTTTGTTTGGAAGTGTCTTATCCACTATCTTTTTCGACATTTTTTACACCCCATCAAGTGACTTTAAACAAAATAATATTATCTGAAATTACATATAAACCTTTCTTTTTTGAAATAAAAGCTAACTAAAGTAAATTTTGTTATTATAATGAAAAATTACAAAGTAAAAGCAATATTACAAAGAGAAAAACTATAACATTATATGGATTAATTCAAAATTTTTAATAATAATCAAATCAATACTAACAAATAACTTAAAAAAGGAGTTTTCAAACATGAACAAAAAAATAATTACCATTCTAATTATCCTGTTATTCTCTTTTAGCATAGCTTATGCAACAGATAACACCACCGAGGATGTGGAAAGTGAAGATAAAACAAGCTATATTATGCCAATATCAATTTCAAGTGACAGCATTGAATTTAGTGATGGATTCATTGGTTTTTCACTTGACGGTGATGATTTAACCACATCAGACGGATTTTCACCTGAGCAAACAGATGACAGTGAACTTCAAAACTACATCAAATTGGCCATTATTGAATGCTATAAGCAATCAAGGGAGGACGATATTGGAGAAATTGTTGCAAGCTTCTGTGACGGAAGCTACACTGACAGTGATGATGAATTAATCACTGCTGTTTTGGATTCCGACGATGAAATTGAAGACAGTGCTGTTGTTGAACTTTATGACGGCAGCATAGCCACTTTTGATTTTGAGCTTTTAAAATCAAGTGATGGCAAATCAGATTGCATTGCATACAAGGTTTCAATTGATGATTCAACATCTGATGATAGTGTTTTAGGTGCAAGTGACAGTGAAGTGGAAAATGCGAGCGATTCTGATGATGCACAGAGTGAATCTGACAATAATAAAGTAGATGAAAGTGCATCCACCACATCAGATGATACAAGTGAACCTGCCACATCAGATGATTCAAAGGACACTACTCCAGAAACTACTGGTGAAGACAACAATACGCAGATAAATGAAACCAACAAAACAATTATAAATAAAACAAACACTGTTATTGTAAACGAGAAGAATACCACAGTCATTACCAAAAACAATGTGAACAATGACACACCACAGGATGCAATTCTAAAAACAGCTGGAAATCCTTTGTTTATTTTAGTTGTCGTTGTTGCAATAATAGCGATTGTAGTATTTGAAAAACACAGAAGAGGTTAATTTTAACCTTTTCATTTTCTTATTATTTTTGGCTTTACGCTGGTCAGGTCAATTACACTGGATGCTTTTTTTGATTTTAGCTTTCCAACGTCAATTACCAAATCAACATCTCTTTCAAGCTGTTCTAAAATCTCTTCAGGTGTTGGCAGGACCTCTTCATCAGAGATATTTGCGCTTGTTGTGGTTATCGGGAAAATCCTTGCAAGACTGCAGGCCAGCTGATTGTCGGGAACCCTAACTCCAACGTAAGCAGATCCTCCTGTGATTACCCTTGGAACTGTTTTTCTTTTGTTTAAAATAAATGTGTAAGGTCCCGGTAAAAAATTATTGAGTATTTCCTTTTGGTCTAAAGAAAGTTTAGCAACCAAATCGATTGTTTTAACGTCACTGACAAGTATGGAAAGTGGCTTTAGAAGACTTCTTTTTTTAATGTTGAATACATTTTTAACTGATTTGCTGTTGAATATGTTGGCTCCAAGACCATAAACCGTGTCTGTCGGGTATAGAACCACCCCACCATTAGCCAGTACTTTAATAGCTTCAGTGATGATTTCTTCATCGATTTTGTCAATTTCAGTTTTTAGAATTTTCATCTGCCTTACCTAACAATTATATTAGATAAAATCTTTAATATAATTATGCTTCAAAGTTTAAGACCATTATTGACAAAAATATTGAACCCGCTAGCCCGAAATTTAAACATAAATCCAAATATCGTTACTGTAATTTCACCGTTTATTGCAGTTCTTGCAGCCTACGGATTTGCAAATAAGTTACTGATAGTGGGATGTTTGGCAATTCTTTTATCCGGATTTCTGGATGTTGTAGACGGTGCCGTTGCAAGATATCACAACAGAACCTCAAAGTTCGGAGCTTTTCTTGACTCCACAATGGACCGCTTTGCCGATGCCATAATCTATATCGGAATCATATTCGGAGGATACTGTGACTGGTTTATCGGTGTTCTGGCAATTCACTCTGCAATATGCGTCAGTTACGTTCGTGCAAGGGCAGAGTCCCAGGGCGTTGAGTGCAATATCGGAATTGCAGAAAGGGCAGTTCGTATGATTATATTAATGGTCGGAGCATTAATCGGATACTTCATTGGAGACATTTACTTTACTTATGTTATCTATATTTTAGTGATTTTATCCTACTTTACTGTAGGACAGAGAATATTACACGTTTGGAGGCAATTGAATGAGTGAACTTGAAAGTCCTGAAAAAATAGCTAAAGACATTGCAAAACTTGAAAGGAACCTGAATCAGGTAGCTCACATTGAGTTTGTTGGAAAAGAAAAGGAAGTTTATGACCGTGCAATTGACTATTGGAACGATTCAAAATATTATCTTGAAAAAAAAGATATGAGGACTGCATTCGGTTGTATTGAATACAGTCATGG
>CAZOYH010000049.1:0-11108 GCA_964583995.1 uncultured Methanobrevibacter sp. | reverse complement strand
AATCTACAGTTTTCTTGATTGCCAATTTGGAATCATCTATAGATTTTGCTCCAGTGCAAACAAGCTTACCAGAGCTAAAAATTAATGCTGCTGTTTTGGGATCTTTAAGTTTAAAAACTAATCCCGGAAACTGTTCACGATTAAAATTAACCCCTTCTAAAGCTTCGGACACTTCAGTTAAGACGATGTCCTTACCAATGCTTGCAGAAGCAACAATGTTTTCAATTTTAATATCAACATCGGTCAACTTTAAAACCTCCAATTCAATTATAAAAGTAGTTAAGTAAAATTTAAGAAAACAAAATTAAATTTTTACTATATTAAATATTTTATTTAAATAGTATATAAAGTTATGTTTATTTAAATATATGAAGAAAATTTTTTAAAAAATCAAAATTTTTAAATTTTTAAAAATAAGTTAAAATCTATATATAAACTGTAAAACAGTATAAGATAGAACCTATTTATAAATGTTACTACTTTTTAGAATTATTTTAACAAAAATAATGAATTTTAAAAAAAATAGCTATCAATTTTAATTATCCACTTTTTAAATAAGAAAACATCCTCAAATAATAATCAAAATTACATCATGAATAACAAATCATTTTATAAACCTTATTTAAATAGCAAAGAGTATTATTTATTAAATCTAAAAAAATTAATTGTTGATAAAAATGATTGAAGTTGAAGTAAAAGCAAAAATTAATAGTTTTAAGGAAATGGAAGAAAAGCTAGAAAAACTTGGTGCAACTAAAAGTAAAGAAGAATATCAGGAAGACATTTATTTCCAAAGCCCCATAGTTGATTTTGCAAAAACAGATGAAGCACTAAGAGTTAGAACAACAAACAATAACATTTTCATAACATATAAAGGTCCTAAAATCGATAAAGACTCAAAAACAAGAAAAGAAGTTGAAATGAACATCGAAAGTGCCGAAAAAGCTAAAGACATTTTTGAGGAAATAGGTTTTAAGCAAGCCCGAACCGTCAGAAAAAACAGACAGTACTACACCTATGAAAACTTTGAAATATCACTTGATGATGTTGAAGGTTTAAGCCCATATATGGAAATTGAAGTTGGTATGGATGATGGTGAAGACTACAGCAAAGCACAGGATGAAATTTTCAAACTTTTTGAAAAATTAGGCATCACAGAAGGTTTTGAGAGAACATCATATATGGAACTATTAGAAAAAATATAATAATAATTAAATAATAATATTATATATTAGATTAATTTATTAATGAAGTGATATATTGCAATATTTTATTAGTCATTATAACAAAGAATGTGAATTGACATTTCCTGAAGACATTACTATTTACGATACAACCTTAAGAGACGGTGAACAGACCCCTGGAGTTTGTTTCAGCTTTGATGAAAAATTAGAAATAGCAAGAAAACTAGATCAGTTTAAGATTCATCAAATAGAAGCTGGTTTTCCAATAGTATCTGAAAAAGAAAAGGAAAGTGTTAAAGCAATAGCCAATGAAGGGCTCGATGCCACAATTCTAGGTTTGACTAGAACAAAACCGGAAGATATTGATGCTGCTTTAGACTGTGATGTGGATGGAATCATTACATTTGTTGGAACATCAGATATCCATTTAGACCACAAAATGCATATTACAAGGCAAGACGCAATCAATTTATGTGAAACAGCAGTTGATTATGCTAAAGATCATGGATTGTTCGTTGCATTTTCAGCAGAAGACGCTACAAGAACAGATATTGAATTTTTAAAACGTATTTATTCAAAAGCTGAAGAATGTGGAGCCGACAGGGTTCATATTGCAGACACTACTGGTGCAATTACTCCTCAAGGCATTGATTACTTGGTTCGAGAACTTGTTAAGGATTTAAAACTTGACATTGCAGTTCACTTGCATAATGACTTTGGACTGGCCGTTATAAACTCAATTGTTGGAGTTTTAGCTGGTGCGAAAGCTGTTTCAACTACCGTTAATGGTATTGGAGAAAGAGCGGGGAATGCATCACTAGAAGAACTTATCATGGCTATGAAAATATTATATGGAAAAGATTACGGATTTAAAACAAAATACATTAAAGAATTGTCAGACCTCGTATCAAAGGCCAGCGGTCTTCCGATTCCCTATAACAAACCAGTTGTTGGAAATAATGTATTCAGACATGAATCAGGAATTCATGTTGATGCCGTTATCGAAGAACCGTTATGTTATGAACCATACCTTCCAGAACTTGTTGGTCAAAAACGTCAATTGGTACTCGGCAAACATTCAGGTTGTAGAGCCGTTAGAGCAAAATTAAACGAATGTGAACTTGATGTAAGTGATGATGAACTGATAGAAATTGTAAGACAAGTTAAAAAACAAAGAGAAGAAGGTAAATACATCAACGATCAGGTATTTAAAGAAATTGTTAAAAATACTAAAAAATAGGTATTGATTATGAATATTACTGAAAAAATATTATCCTCAAAGGCAGGTCATGAAGTAACACCTGGCGAAATCATTGAAATTCCAGTTGACCTTGCAATGTCACATGACGGAACTTCACCTCCTGCAATAAAAACATTTGAAAAAGTAGCAGATAAAGTGTGGGATAGCGAAAAAATAGCCATTATTTTTGACCACAATGTCCCTGCCAACACAATTGGTTCTGCTGAATTTCAAAAGGTTTGTCGTGAATTCATTAAAACTCAAAATATTACTAAAAATTATATTCATGGCGAAGGAATTTGCCATCAGGTAGTTCCTGAAATGGGATTAGTTGAACCTGGAAAATTAATTGTCGGTGCCGATTCACATACCTGTACTTACGGTGCATTCGGAGCATTTTCAACTGGAATGGGTGCAACAGACCTTGCAATGGTATGGGCAACAGGAAAAACATGGTTTATGGTGCCTCAAGCAATTAAAATGGAAGTTACAGGAGACCTAAATCCATACATTGCACCTAAAGACATCATCCTAAATATAATTGGGGAAGTTGGAATTGCAGGTGCGACATATAAAACTGCAGAATTCTGTGGTGAAACCATTGAAAATATGGGTGTTGAAGGAAGAGCAACAATGTGTAATATGGCAATTGAAATGGGGGCAAAAAATGGAATAATGCAACCAAATAAAGACGTTATTGATTACATTTGCCAAAGAACCGGTAAAAACAAATCGCAGTTAAACATTGTTAAATCAGATGATGATGCAATATATGAAAAAGAAATGCACTTTGACATTACTGATATGGAACCGCAAATTGCCTGTCCAAATGATGTGGACAATGTTAAAAACATATCCAAAATTGAAGGAACTGCAATAGACCAATGTTTAATTGGATCATGTACCAACGGCAGGCTTTCTGATTTAAAGGATGCTGCTGAAGTCTTAGAAAATAATAAAATTAATGATGACATCAGATTATTAATACTTCCCGCTTCAAGAGAAATTTACAAACAGGCCATGCACTTAGGCTACATTGATACATTCATAGATGCAGGAGCCATTATCTGTAATCCTGGCTGTGGTCCTTGTCTTGGAGGACATATGGGCGTTTTATCTGAAGGAGAGAGCTGTATCTCCACAACAAACAGAAATTTTAAAGGAAGAATGGGAGATCCAAAATCCTCAGTATACTTATCTAATTCAAAAGTGGTTGCTGCCTCAGCAATTACTGGAGTTATAACAAATCCAAAAGATTTATAGTGATTTAAATGGAACAAGATAAAAACGAAGCAAATAAAAGACTAATCGAAAAAATTAACGACTTGGAAGATAGTTATGGTCAAAAATTCTCCAATACTCAAAAGATTTTATTAACTACTGACGGTTCCATTACTGCCATTTTAGATGTATTATATGGTAAAATTAATCTTTTTACACTTGACCAGCATTTCGGAAAAGCCGAAAAAAAACATGCAAAATTGGTTAATGTAAACGAAGGCGATGACATTAACTTCAGAGAAGTGATAATGCATAAAGGGGGAAAACCTTTAATATATGCAATATCACATGTGCCATTAGCCAGATGCAGTGAAGAAATATGTTCTGATTTGCTTAGAGCAGACATACCAATTGGCAGAATTTTAAAAAATTACCATATAGAATCTCGAAGGGAAGTAAACAAAATCTTCATCGAAAAACCGGATGCCAAATTAAAGGAACTGTTTAAAACAGATGAAGACTTTTTAGCACGTGATTATGTAATCATCCATGAAGATGAAATTCTAATGTGGATTAAAGAAATGTTTCCAGTTAGTTACTTTACAGAAATTTAGAGGTGTTTAAATGAATAAAAGTGCAAAAATACCAAATTTAGTTAGGGAAAAAATAAACGAACTCGAAGAAAGTGGCGTTGAACTCTCAACTATACAAAAAATATTATGTGCAATAGAAGGTCCTGTTGCTACAATTTTAGATGTTTTATATGGTGATGTTAACTTATTTATTTTAGACCAGCACCTTGAAAAATCTAATAAAGAAATTGCTGAAAAACTTGAAATAAATGAAGGCGATGAAATAGATTTAAGAGAAGTAATAATACATAAGCATGGAAAACCACTTGTTTATGGTCTGTCTTATATCCCAAAAGATAGGTGTAGTGATACAGTTATTGGAAAATTACTCAAAGAAGACCAAACAACAGGTAGAATAATGCTAGAACATGAAATTGAAACAATAACAAAGATTATTAAAATTTCAACTGAAAAACCAGACGTGAAACTTCAAAGCCTATTTCACACTAACGAAGACTTTTTAGCACGTGAATATGCATTAATACATAAGAAAAATATAGTTATCTGGTCTAAAGAAGCATATCCTTTAAGTTATTTCACTGAATAGGTGATAAAATGGGTGTTAAACTCAAAGACATTGTAGAACCAAAATCTATTACATTTAAAGATTTAAAAGGAAGAGCAGTATCCATTGACGCATTCAACACATTATACCAATTTTTATCAACAATAAGGCAAAGAGATGGAAGACCTTTAACTGATGAAAACGGAAATGTCACATCCCACTTAAGCGGAATATTATATAGAAACTCTTCAATGATTGAAAAGGATATAAAGCCTATTTATGTTTTTGATGGTAAAGCCCCTGAACTTAAAAGTAAAACTCAAGCAAAGAGAAGAGAAATTAGAGAAGAATCAGAAAAGATTTACAAAGAAGCTTTAGCTGAGGGAGATACTGAAAAAGCACGCAAATTTGCTATGAGATCTTCTAAATTATCCCCAGAAATAATTGAATCATCTAAAAAACTATTAACATTAATGGGAATACCTTATATCGAAGCTAAAGGTGAAGGTGAAGCACAGGCAGCATATTTAGTTTCTAAAGGAGATGCATATGCAGTTGCATCACAGGACTATGACTGTTTATTGTTTGGAGCTAAAAGAGTTGTTAGAAATCTTGCTGTTAGTTCAAACCTCGGAAATCTTGAATATTATGAACTAAATAAGGTTTTAACTGAATTAAAAATCACAAGAGAAGAATTAATAGATATGGGGATTTTAATTGGAACTGATTTTTGTGAAGGCTTAAAAGGAGTGGGTGCAAAAACCGCACTTAAATTAGCCCACAAAGGACAGTTAAAAGAAAAAATTGCTGAACTTCAAAAAGAGTCCACACATGATTTAGATGAAGTAAGGGAAATATTTCTAAACCATAATGTTACTACAGATTATAAGATTAAATGGGAAAAGCCAAAACAGGACAAACTTATCGAATTTTTATGTTATGAACATGGATTTTCCGAAGAACGCGTAATAAAAGCATCTGATAGACTTAAAAACTTGAACTCATCACAAGGTAGCCTAGATGCATGGTTTTAAATATCATGAAAATATAATTATAAATGGATTCGATTGTTAAATAATTTTTACAATCTCCCACCACACCCCAGATTGTAATACAGAAATGGATAAACTAGCAGCTGTCAGTGATGGTGAAAGCTTTTTTATTATTGTTTAACATAAGAATCCAAAAGAGTATTGGTAGTTTCTCACCACCCATATGAAACTGCCAGTGCTTTCAATAAGGTGGAAAATCTTCGCCAAAAACTTTTTTTGCATATTCAACCGCCAATTCCACTTGTGGAGCATATCTTTTTAACATTTCACTTTCAAAATTATCCCTTGAAGGTGATTTTAAAATTAACTTTAAGAGCTTTTCATAGGTTTCAATAGCCAATCCCCTATTAAAATCATATTCCTCAACTATTTCGGGAGTCAATTTCTCAAAACAAGGAAACTCCAATGTTTTACACACAGTATCTGTTGAAAAATAAGTCATTCGAATTAAAGGAGACACAGATGACACTAAAACATGATTTCCAAGCTTGATTAATGGAGGAATGCCTGTTTTTTTATATCTTTCCATTGAAGTTAGCTTTTCGTAGTTCTTAAGATTGTAACAGTGCAGTTCCGTGTAAAAATCAGGTTTGAAATATTCTATTAAATTTAAAATCTTTTGACCTATTTCAGATTCGTAATATTCCTTTTTGATTGTAGAAATATATGGAGTTTTATCAAAATTGAAAAAATAGAACTGACCTTGCGATAAATCTTCAATATCAATATTTTGAAGGAATTTTAAAGATGTTACACCCTCATTACCATGAACCCCACCAACAAATAGTTTGGTAGGCCCATCACCATTGTCAATGTATCTAAAATAGGACATAAAAATAAAAGTGAAGGAATTATGTTCCTTCTTGCCAATTTGCCATGTAAGCTTTTTGTTTATCAGTTAGGGAATCGATTTCAATACCCATAGCTTTTAATTTCATTGTAGCCACATCGTAGTCGATTTCATCAGGTGCTTTAGTAACACCTACCGGCAAATCGTTTTCAAGAATGTGTTTTGCAGACAATGCCTGTACAGCAAAACTCATGTCCATAATCTCAGCAGGGTGTCCTTGTCCACGAGCTGCTGAAAGATTTACTAAACGACCGTCAGCTAAAAGATAGATTTTACGACCGTCTTTTGTGGTGAACTCTTCAATACTTTCACGTACTTCTTTAACTTCAGTTGATATTGCTTCAAGATCTGGTCTGTTAATTTCCACATTGAAGTGTCCGGAGTTTGCAAGCATACATCCGTCTTTCATGTATTTGAAGTCATCACCTGAGATAATGTCTGCATTACCTGTTACTGTGATGATTAAATCAGCCTGTTTTACAGCTTCACGAATTGTCATTACTCTGTATCCATCCATTCTTGCTTCAAGTGCACGAATCGGATCAACTTCAGTTACAATAACATCTGCTCCAAGGCCTGCTGCTCTGAGTGCAAGGCCTCTTCCACACCAGCCGTATCCACATACCACAACGGTTTTGCCTGCAATTACCATGTTGGTAGTTCCCATGATTGCATCGAAGCTTGATTGACCTGTACCGTATCTGTTGTCAAATAAGTATTTGGTATATGCATCGTTTACTGCAATGACAGGGAATTTTAATGCACCGTCAGCATGCATTGCCTGAAGCCTGTGCACACCAGTGGTTGTTTCTTCACAAGCCCCTTTGATATGGCTTAATAATTCTTTTCTTTCATTGTGTAAAACCATAATCATATCTGCTCCGTCATCAATGATTATGTCCGGTTTGTGGTCTAAAACCATGTTAATGGTTTGATAGTATTCCTCATCGTCTTGTTCTCTCCAACCGTAAACGTTTAAACCTAAATCAGCTGCTCCTGCAACTGCATCGTCATGAGTGGATAATGGATTGCAACCTGTCATTGCGACTTCAGCTCCACCAGCCATTAATGTTAAACCTAAGTTAATGGTTTTAGGCTCCAAGTGTAAACATGACCCTATTGTTATTCCTTTGAATGGTTGGGTTTCTAAGTATTCTTGTTTAATAGATTCCAAAACAGGCATGTGTTTTTGAACCCATTCAATTTTTCTAACACCTTCAGGTGCTAAAGACATGTCTTTAACTTTACTCATAAACTTATCTCCAATAAAAATAATATATTAATAAATATATCAGTAACTCTTTTTAAATTTTAGCATGATTTTAAAAAATGGCCGTAATTTACAAAAAAAGCAAAACTTTAAATGTAATGATAAAAATAAATATATTTGTTAGATGCCGGGGTGGCTCAGCTGGTTAGAGCGCACGGCTCATAGGGTAATAAAGCAGTGCTCTGACTTATTCCTGGGATACCGTGAGATCGCGGGTTCGAATCCCGCCCCCGGCATCCTAATCCCAGGAATTTTCCATCTAAACTATTTTTTTCAAAACTTATTTTACAAAACATAATAATTTTATATTTCCTTTTCAAAATATATCACTGAGGATTTGAAATGATATATAATACACTTGGTAAAACCGGCCTTGAAGTGTCAAGACTTGGTTTTGGAGCTATGAGATTACCAACTAATGGTTCCAATGCAGATATTGATGAAAAAGAAGCATCAAAAATGCTTAAATATGGAATTGAAAATGGAATTAACTTGATTGATACAGCTTATCCATACCATAGCGAAGGGCTTGACGGTAACGGAAACAGTGAAAAATTTATTGGTAAATTTTTAAAGGAAAATAATTTAAGAGATGAGATAATACTTTCTACAAAGTCTCCATCATGGTTAATGGAAGAAAAATCTGATTTTGACTATTATCTTGATATACAACTTGAAAAATTACAGACTGATTATATTGACATCTATATGCTCCACTCATTGACTGAAACTGACTGGAATAAAGTTTACAACTTAGATGTTCTAGACTTTTTAGATGACTGTTTAGCCAGCGGTAAGGTTAAACATGTTGGATTTTCATCACATGCAGAAATTGATTATTTGGTTGAAATTATAGATGAATATCCTAAATGGGACGTTGTTTTAACACAGATGAATTATCTTGACGAGTATTATCAGTCAGGAGTGATGGGTCTTAATTATTTAAAAGAGGTTAATGTTGGAAGTATGATTATGGAACCTCTTCGTGGAGGAAGATTGGTTCAAAATATCCCACAAGAAGTTCAAAAGTTATGGGATATGGCAGAGGTTAAAAGAACTCCTGTTGAGTGGGCTTTACAGTATTTATGGAATCGAGACGATGTTGATTGTGTTTTAAGTGGTATGACCAGCTTTGAACAAGTAAAAGAGAATATTAAGATAGCATCAACAGAGGACACCATCAGTGAAAATGACAAGGAACTGATTAGAGAAGTTGCAAGAACATATAGGACTTTTCTTGGAAATAGCTGTACAAGATGCGGTTATTGTATGCCATGCCCTCATGGTGTGGACATTATTAACTGTTTAACTGAATACAACATTGCTCATATGATGGGAGATCCTAAAGCTAGTGCAATGCAGTATTTCACATTAATCGATGATGATTCAAGAGCTGACAGCTGTATTGACTGCAAGGAATGTTTGCCGTTTTGTACACAAATGATAGATATTCCCGGCGAACTTCAGAAAGTCTATGAATACTTTGGAAGTGAATTTGATCACTTCTAAATTTTTCAGGTTCATTATTCAAGCCCGAACTTTAAACAATAAGTCAATTTTATATTCATTTTTTATACTAATTTGAACAAATTGTTATTAAAATTTAAAATCAATGGAATAATTTACATCAAATTAAATAAAACTTAAACATTAATATAGTAAAACATATAGAATACAATTATCTAACTATTTTTGCAAAACCTTTATATACAAAGAGATGGAAATATATTTCCAAGGTAGGAAGATAGTTTCCGACTACTTTTTTAAAATCAATATTATAATACATAATGGAGCTTGATTTGATGAGCGATATTAATGAAGAAAAAATGCAAAATGTAGTAGAACAAATGAAAGAGGATAACATTAAATTTATCCGTTTACAATTTGTTGACATAAATGGTACTGTAAAAAACATCGTAATTCCATTCAATGAAGAAGACATGCCAGATTTATTCAATGAAGGAATGTTATTTGATGGTTCATCCATCGCAGGATTTGTTGGAATTAACGAAAGTGACCTTGTATTAAAACCAGACATAAATACTTATTCCAGATTATCCTGGAGACCAGAAGAATCTGCAGTATGTAGATTCATCTGTGACGTATGGACACCAGAACATGAACCTTTTGTAGGTGATCCAAGAAGCGTACTTAAAAAATCCCTAGCAAAAATCGCAAAAATGGGTCTGCAATACAACATCGGTCCAGAACCAGAATTCTTTATTGTAGACATTGACGAAAATGGATATCCAATGCCATACGATGAAGCAACATACTTCGATGTAGAACCATTAGACAAAGGACCTGATTTCAGAAGAGAACTAACCTTAAACCTAGAAGAGTTAGACTTTGAAGTTGAAGCTTCTCACCACGAAGTGGCTCCAGGTCAAAACGAAATTGCATTTAAATTCAAAGATGCTCTTAAAACTGCAGACGCAGTAATCACATTCAAACAAGCTATTAAAGCTATCGTAGACAATATGGCTACTTTTGACCAAATGGATTACAGAGTAACATTCATGCCAAAACCTTTCTTCGGTGTAAATGGTAGTGGAATGCACTGTCACCAATCCATATTCAAAGGTGATAAAAACTTGTTTTCAGACCCTAATTCCGATACAGGTCTTTCAAAAGATGCCCTTCACTTTATGGGAGGATTGTTAAAACACGCTCCTGCATTAACCGCAATTACTAACCCTATTGTAAACTCTTACAAACGTTTAGTACCAGGTTATGAAGCACCAGTATACAGAGCATATGGTCTTAAAAACAGATCTGCATTAATAAGAGTTCCTGCAGCTCGTGGAAAAGCTACACGTATCGAATATAGATCACCTGACCCTGCATGTAACCCATACTTAGCATTTGCAGTAATGTTAGAAGCAGGTATTGGCGGTATTCAAAATAAAATCGACCCCGGTGAACCTATCGAAGAAAATATCTACACCATGAGCGAAGAAGAAAGAGATGCTAGAGGAATTAAAGTTTTACCATCCAGTCTATGGGAAGCTTACCACTCACTTGAAGAAGACCCATTAATCCTTGGAGCTTTAGGAGACCACATTTCAGAAAAATTCCTAGAACTCAAATACCAAGAATGGGACGAATACCGTGTTCAAGTATTCGGATATGAACAAAGAAAATATTTAGATAT
>CAZOYH010000048.1:4543-11429 GCA_964583995.1 uncultured Methanobrevibacter sp. | reverse complement strand
GGAGCAATATTATGTCATTGACGTGAAAGCTGAACCAGTTTTTTTGCTGTAGTTGGTGAAAATTCAACTGCGTATATTTTTCCATCAATTAGAATATCTGAAATATGTGAAACAGTTGTTCCGGTTGATGCACCTAAGTAGAGTACTTTTGAAGACTCCTCTAGCTTTAGATTTTCCAATCCATTTAAAAGAGCAGCGGCTAATTTTGAACGTCTAGGATTCCATATCCTATATTCTTCATCTTCTTTAATTAATTCTTCACCATACACTGATGTTCCGGGATTTAAATTTTTGGTAGCTACATTTCCATCTTTAAAATAAACATTCATGCTCATTTCCTCCTTTTTTTCTTTTTACCTTTTTTCTTGCTCTTTTTGGATTTGCCCTTTTCTTCATTTCTTTTTTTAGTTGTTTTTGTTGGAAATGGGTTATTTTTCTCAATTTCTTCTACTTTCAATTTAAATTCTTCTGCAACATTTTCATCAAATGTTTTAGTGAAGATGTCTCTTCTTGCAGCATGAGATATCATACTGGCAAGCATTCTGGCCACTTTTCCACGATTCCACCATTTTGCTCCTCTAACTTGTGGATGTTGATATATTAGTCCATATTTCGGAGGTCTGTCTCCACTTTTTAAATGCCTGAACAATGCCTTTTCAGCACCCATTATCTGAACAGTACTTGAGGGATACATCGCAAGCCTTTTAAGGCCTCCTGAATGTGAAATTAATTTGGCTCCAAGTGATGAGCCTACGAGAAGTCTTAAATTTGGAGCTATTGATTCCATTTTTTTATCAATATAGTCTTCAATATTTTTTCTTGATTTTTGAAGTTCATAAATGGAATTTGCGTAATTATTCATTATTTCCAAGTCTCTCGGATCAATATCATCGTCAATATCAATAATTTCGTCTGGAAATGCATCGGGTTTTGCTTCAACAATCGCCTCTTTTGTTTTGTTTTGTGAAATTAATTTGATATAAGTTTCATTATTTTTAATTACATCCATTTCTGGGAAATATAATGCATACCATTCTCTGATTCTCTCAATCAATTTGGAAATGCTCTCATCTATTTCATCAATTGAATTTATAGCTTGAATCAAGTGTTTATCTTCAGAAGCTGAGGCTTTTTTAATTCTATAAATTGCCAGATTTCTGTAAACTTCGGTAATTTCATCAAAATCAATGTCAAACTCATCATAGTTGGACCTCAAGTATTCTCCTGCCTGATTGGGTTTTTTAACGCTAACCTTATCATTATTATAGTCAGATGACCTTTTGTTTGATTCAATGATTATCGCATCATAATCATGTGAGAGTTCTTCAATAATTTCTGATTCTTCTTTTACAATTTCTTTTTCATCAATTTGAGCCAATCTGGTTATAATCTCGTCTTCGGGAAATAATTTTTTACCAATTAGCTCATTTTGAGAATTGAAAGCAAAAAATCCTTTAACACAGTAAGTTATATAGCATTCCATGAGTTAAGATATTTTTTTCATTTCTAATAAGTATTTTCATGACAAAATTTAATTTAACAAAAAGTAAATAGTTAATTAATTACTTTTTGGATTTGTAATTATGTCGAAAGAAAATTATAATGATTTGAAATATGAGCTGGAACTAAAAAATGCTGAAATTGATGAGCTTACTATGGAACTTCAGGAAAAACAAGAGGAAATTAATAAACTGAAGTTGTATTCCACAAAACTCAAATACCAAAACAAAAACCTTGAAGATAAACTTGATACAAAAATAGATTATGATAAGGCAAGAATCAATGAATTGGATGATTTGGCTGAAAAAATCAAAGAAAAAGAAGCAATCATCGAAGATAAACAGGATCAGGTTAAATATTTAAGGTCTTTAATTGATGATTACAAGCAGCAATTGAATTCAAATACTGAAAATTTGGATGTTCAGCTTAGAAAAATCTCTAAAACATATGAGGATTTGCTCAAACAGAAAGACATGATTATTAAAAAACAGGATGAACAAATTGATAATTTGATTAAATCCAAAGAAGAAATAATTAAATCTAATAAAACTAACATTATAAGTTTAAAATTACAAAATGAAAAATATCAGGAGATTATTGATAAATTTACGAAAACTAATTAAGTAATCAATTACAAAGATGGTAATATGTTAAAGACAGATGTTTGTGGAGTGGAATTTAGAAATCCTTTAATGCTCGCTGCAGGCATTATGGGAAGTAATGCTTCATCCATGAATTGGATTTTAAAATCCGGTGCTGGTGGAGTTGTTTCAAAATCATTTTCCCTAAATCCTCATCCAGGATATGTCAATCCGACAACAGTGGCTGTTGAAGGAGGAATAATAAATGCTATTGGGCTTTCAAATCCGGGTGTTGAGAATTTTAAAGAGGAACTAAAAAAGATAGAAAGAGAAAACAATGTTGTAATTGCTTCAATTTATGGTGCAACACCTGATGAGTTTTCTACATTGGTGGGCGATATTCAGGAATTTGTTGACATGATTGAGTTGAATATTTCATGTCCTCATGCAATGGATGGATATGGTGCTTCAATTGGTCAGAGTTGTGATTTAAGTCACACTATTGTTTCTGCAGCTTGTGATGTTGCAGATGTTCCAGTCATTGCTAAATTAACTCCTAACGTAACGGATATTACTGAAATTGCTAAAACTTGTGAAGATGCTGGGGCTAATGCGTTATCTTTAATCAACACATTAGGGCCGGGAATGAAAATCAATATTGATGTTGCTCGCCCAGTTTTATCTAATAAATTTGGAGGAATGAGTGGTCGTGCCATTAAACCGATTGCAATCAGTAATGTTTATTCAGTTTATGAAGCTGTTGATATTCCGTTAATAGGTGTTGGTGGAATTTATACTTTTGCAGATGTTGTTGAATTTATCTTTGCAGGTGCAAGGGCAGTTCAGATAGGTACTGCTATTATGGATGAAGGTGTCACAGTTTTTGATGACATTAACAAAGGATTGGAAAAGTTCATGGTAGAAAAAGGATATTCGTCCATCGATGAAATGGTTGGGCTTGCACACAGGGAGTTGTAAACATGATTAACGAACCAAAAATCGTAGAAATTAAGGAAATTATTGATGAAACTCCTACTATTAAGACATTTAAATTTGATTGGGATTTTGAAGTTCTTGGAAAACCTAATCCTGGTGAGTTTGTAATGGTTTGGAACTTTAAAAATGAAAAACCAATGTCAATCGCTCAGATTAACGATAATGAATTGGCAATCACTGTAAAAAATATCGGTGAGTTCACCTCTCAGCTTCATGATTTGAAAATAGGAGGTAAAATCGGAGTTAGGGGAAGCTATGGTAATGGTTTTAACAACTCTTTTGAAGGTAAAAAGATATTGGCTATAGGTGGGGGTGTTGGAATGGCACCAATTAATGCAATTGCCAGTGATTTGATTAAAAAAGGCAATACTGTTGACGTTGTTGCAGCAGCCGTTACAAAAGAAGAGTTATTATATTGTAAACAATTGGAAAAATCAGGCGCTAATCTTCATCTGTGTACTGATGATGGAAGCTATGGATTTAAAGGATTTGCAACAGATTGCACTGTCAATTTACTTAAAGATTCAACTTATGATTATGCATTTGTTTGCGGACCTGAGGTTATGATGAAAGGAATCTTTGATATTCTTGAAGATGCTAAAATACCTGCACAATATTCTCTTGAAAGATATATGAAATGTGCTCTTGGAGTATGTGGGCAGTGTTGTGTAGACAGTGAAGGCTGGAGAATTTGTGTGGAAGGTCCTGTTTTTGAAAATGATAAAATATATCAGATTTCAGAATTTGGAAAATACAGAAGAGATGCTTCTGGTGTAAAATATTAGTTTGGAGCGGATAAAATGACTATCGACATTAAAGATTATTTAACTCCTCCGGTACTTTTAATAATATTCTTATTGGTAATTTCTTTAATGTTCATATTTCCTGTTGTAAACATGATTGTTTTGGGAGCTATTTTGGCTTATGGAGTTAGGCCGGTAGCTTTTAAGATTCAGTCCAAATTTAAATATTCTTCTGTTTCAATATTGCTTGCTATGGTAATTGTTTTAATACCTCTAATTTTATTGGTGGGATATATTACTTTTGAAATTACCAATTTCACAACTACTTATCTTGCAAGCAATTCCTATCTCGACATTGATGGTGCAATAGCACAAATTTCCACATATTTGCCTTTAAATACAACTTCAATTAATTCATATGTAAATTCATCAATCAATGAAATTGGCAGTTTTATATTGAGTTATTCTGTCACTTTCCTAAGCAAATTTGCAAACATTACTTTGGATTTATTTATTTTAGTATGTTCAGTATTTTACTTTGTTCGTGATGGGGATAAATGCTTAAATTTCATTAAGGATTTTGTTCCAAGCGAATATAAAGAATTCTTTGATAAAACAGTTGAATCTGTAAAAGATGTTTTAAAAAGCATATTCTATGGTCACTTTTTAACATCTGTAATAATCGGTATTTTCGGTTGTATTGGATATTCCCTTTTAGGATATCCGTTTGGAATATTTTTAGGAGTAATAACAGGTATTTTACAATTGATTCCAATCTTTGGGCCTTGGCCAGTATATTGGTGTCTATTTTTCATGGACATCTTCAGCGGCAATTATCCAAGAGCAATAATTGTTCTGTTATTCGGATTTTTCTTAAGTACAATAGACATGTATATAAGGCCAGCACTTTCAAGCCATTATGCAGATATCCATCCTTTAATTTTACTAATTGGGTTTTTATCAGGTCCTTTAGTTTATGGTATTGTCGGTTTTATAATCGGACCTTTAATATTGGGAGTAACCTATGCTGTATTAGACAGTTACAGAAAGGAATTTCTAAACGGAGGATAAAATGCAGAGAAATGTTGTAATTTTGGATATTGATTATGTTACCTACAATGATAAGCCCGTAATAAGATTATTTTCAAAAGATGGGGATAAAAATGTAGTATTGCTTGATGATACATTTGAACCATATTTATATGTAATCTCTGATGATTTGGATGAGTGTATTGGTGAAATTAATGAGAATCTTGATGTTGTTAAAATAGAAAAGATAACAAAAAAGGATTTTCAAATTGAAAATGAATTTCTAAAAGTAACATTTAAACATCCTCAGGAAATTGCAAAAAACAGGGATGCGCTTAGAGATTTGGAAAGTGTAATTCAAATTAGAGAATTTGATATTCCATTTTATAGAAGATATCTGATGGATCGTGATGTAATCCCTATGACGGAAGTTGTCGCTACTGGTGAAAAATTAGATTCCTTTTTAAATTTGGATTCCAATAAACAAGATATTGAAATAATTAAATTAACTGAAGGATTAACTCGCTTAGAAGAATATCCTCGTGATTTTCGTATTTTAAGTTTTGATTTGGAAGTAAGAAATCCTCATGGGATGCCTGATTCTCAAGAAGATGAAATTATCATGATTGGTGTAGCCAGTAATTTTGGCATAAATCAGGTCATTTCAACAAAAACAAATTCTCAAGATAGAGATGACTTTGTATTTCAAGTATCCTCAGAAAAAGAGATGATTGAAGAATTTATTAAGATTATAAAGGAGAATAATGTTGATATTATTGTAGGGTATAACTCTGATAACTTTGATTTCCCTTATCTTAAAGATAGGGCTAAATTATTTGACATAGATTTGGATATTGGTATGGATGGATCAGATATTAAGTTTATTAGAAGAGGATATGCCAATGCAGCTTCTTTTAAAGGGCTGATTCATGTAGATTTATATCTGGTAATGAGAAGATACATGACTCTTGAGAGATATACTCTTGAAAGGGTTTACTATGAACTTTTTGGAGAGGAAAAAATTGATGTTCCTGGAGACAGAATATGGGAATTCTGGGATAATGAAGGTGAAGAATTGGATAATCTATTTGATTACTCTTTAGATGATGTTGTATCAACCTTAAAAATTGCTGAACAAACTTTACCTCTTAATTTAGAACTTACTCGTATTATTGGTCAGCCATTATTTGATGTTTCTCGTATGGCAACTGGCCAGCAGGCAGAATGGTTTTTAGTAAAGCAAGCATATTTTGATGATGAAGTTGTTCCAAATAAACAGGGTTCCAACTTTACAGACAGAGCTTCTGCTGAAGACAATGAAGGCGGATATGTAAGAGAACCAGAAAAAGGTTTGCATGAAAATTTAGTTCAGTTTGACTTTAGAAGCCTATATCCGAGTATTATTATTTCTAAAAATATATCTCCTGATGTTTTAGTTTTAGGGGATATTGAAAATGAGGATGATTACAATATATCTCCAGAACATGACTTGAAATTTAAAAAGAATCCTCAAGGATTTATTCCATCTGTCATTGATAAAATATTGCAAGAGCGTTTTAGAATTAAACGTGAAATGAAAGCATCAGATGATGAAACAGAAAAAAAGGCTTTGGATGTTCAACAACAGGCTATTAAAAGATTGGCGAATACTATGTATGGTATTTATGGATTTCCTCGTTTTAGATGGTATTCTTTTGAATGTGCTAAAGCAATTACTTCTTGGGGAAGGGAGTATATCAAATCATCCATAAAAAAAGCTGAAGAATTCGGTTTTTATGCAATCTATGCCGATACTGATGGTTTTTATGCGAAATATGTAAAAGAAAAAAAGTAAGAGAAAATTAATTCTCTTTAAATTCATTTTTTGGTTATTTTAATACTTGAAGTTGCAGATTTGGCAACACAGTATTGGTTTGCTGATGTAACAACAACTTTATGAGTTCCAACACTTAAGGATTTGACATTAATTTGCGCAATTCCTTTGGAGTTAGTTTTTACAGTGTAAGTTTTGTATTTTTTACCTGTATAAACTTTAAT
>CAZOYH010000048.1:0-4443 GCA_964583995.1 uncultured Methanobrevibacter sp. | reverse complement strand
ATTGTTTTTGTAACTGAACTGCCTGTGTATCTGGTATCAGCTGAACTTACAACCATTTTATGTGTTCCGACAGTTAATGATGCGGAAAATGTTACAATTCCTTTGTCATTTGCCTGGAATAGATAAGTTTTTTTAGAGTTACCGTCTAATTGAACTAATACATATGCATTAGGCACTACTTTGCCGGTTAATTTGTTGGTAATTTTAATTGTAGCGGTGGCTCCAGTATTATAATATCCTGTAGTACCACTTACAGTATATTTAACCGGTACTGGCACAATTGTAATGCTTCCACTGTAACTTGCATTTTCAATATTTACAGTATCATTGTTAGATACGACCATGGAGTAAGTTCCACCAACTAAACCGCTTTGGGTAGTTGCATTGTAAACGCTGATTTCACAAGTTCCATTAACGCCAGTCATTAAGTAGAAGTCTTTTACAGTAGTGTTTTCCATATATAAATGCATTACAATACCGTACATTGCATCTCCAGTTTTGGCATTAGTCACATTAATAACAACTTGTTTTTCACTACCGTAATATTCTTTATATGGTACAATAGTAATATTGATTGTAACTTTGGTAATTGTGAAATTGTCTTGGATTTTTTCACAGATTACTGATGAATCATCAGATTCAAGACTGAATAATTGATTTCCAACAGGTATTGCTTTTCCTTCAATACTGCTGCCATCCATTGTGTAAATGGTTAAATATCTATTGTCAATTAAAGCAATTCCTTCTTCGTTGGTTGTAATTGTTCCAGCAGTATTGATGTTACCAGTTAAAATGGTGTATTTTAATTTTCTGTCTGGAATAGGTGTGTTGTTATTATCAATATCTACAAGTAAGAATGTGAAATTACCACTTCTGTATTCTGCTTCAGTATTAATAATTCTAATTTCAGCATTTATTATTTGATTAATTGTAGTGTTTTGAGTAAGTGAAAGTGTATCATCAGCATAATCAATAGTTAATGTACTTGGAGTAATATTTTCATTATAATTAAACTTAATTGTACCATTAACTAATTCAAAACTATCTATTGATTTTGTTATAGTTTCATTGTCTTCTGTATATGATAATACTAATGTTAAATTATCTTTATTTATTTCGTATACATCAACACTATTTGTAATTTCAATTGGTATAACAACGATTTTTGTACTGTTCATATTAACTGAAGTAGGTACATTCATAGTATAGTTTCCAACAACAGATAATATGATTTCTGTTGATGAATTGGTGTAATTATCATTTCCTAAATAGTTAATTACCAAACTATGATTTCCTGCAGTTAAGTTGTCAAGAATTGTAATTACAGAATTATTATAATCAAAGTTAATAGTATTGTTTGCTTCAATAACAGTAATGTTTTCTTTTTCAATTGCAATCTCATTGGATTCATTATCTTTTACATTTACTGTTATATTTGCAGTTTCCCCTTCATTTATCCTAACATCTTCGGAAACTACGCTTGTATCAATCTTTTCAGGTGATGAATTTGTGTCATCTTCTGAAACTATTGAATTTCCGTTATCCACTGCGATAACGTCAGACCCGTCGTCAGCTAATTGTGCATCACTTACATCATTAGCACAAACAGATCCAATACTTATCAATAGGAATATTGACATCGCTATCAATAAGATATAAGAGTTTTTAAGTTTCATACTTATTATCCTCCTTTTTTAAAAAGAAAATTTTTTAAAAAAACAGTTAAATTTTCTAGTATAGTAATTTTTAAAACTTTTAATATATAATTGTTTTTGTTTTATTAAGCTATTTTTTAGCTTCTTTTAGTCATTTAAGTAATTATCATTATGATTGTAGAATCATTAATAAAAAAAGAATATGAAGAATATATCTATTCTTCGATGTAAGAATCTATGTTGATATCTAAATCATCACAGATTTCTTTTAATTGAGCATATAATTTTTCATCAATTGCCACACCATTTGCTTCAGCTTCAGCAATTCTTTTAACTTCCAAATCACCAGGAATGGCTACAGTTTCACCAGTTGCTCTAACTTGTGATACAAAGTCTTCGGTGTTTTTGACAAATTCGCCAAAGTCTCCAAATTTGGATGGGTCAATTACAACGTATAAGTCTCCTTTTGTACAATCTTTATCTGGAGATGCGGTTCCAGTTACTCCATGACCGTATCCGGCTTGTACTAATGGGCCGGTTAAAATTTCAATTAATAAAGATAGAGCATATCCTTTAAACCCTCCAAATGGTAATATGGATCCTTCAAGTGCTTTTTCAGGGTCATTTGTTGGATTTCCATCTTTATCTAATGCCCATCCGTCTGGTAAATCAAGGCCTTTTCTTTTTGATTCAATGATTTTTCCACGGGCAGTTACTGAAGTTGCCATGTCAACGGTAATGTATGTTTCGGATGGAATTCCCAATGCAATTGGATTGGTTCCGATTAAAGCTTCTTTACCTCCTAATGGGGCAATTGCAGGGTCAGTATTTGCTAAAACAAGTCCGATACAATTTTCTCTTAATGCTAAATCAGAGTAAAATCCAGTAACTCCGAAGTGATTGGTGTTGTGAACTCCAACACATGCAATACCTACTTCTTTAGCTTTTTTAATTGCTATTTGCATAGCTTTATAGGATACTGCCTGTCCAAATCCACTGTTACCATTTATCAATGCAATTGCAGGAGTTTCTTTTTCAATAGTAATGTTGTCTTTTAAATTTATGGTTCCTGATTCAATACTAATTAGGTATTGTGGGAATCTACCAAGTCCGTGTGAGGTAAATCCTTTTAAATCCGCATCAATGGTAGCTTCTGCTACTAATTCTTGATCTTCTTCACTAGCTCCTAATTTTCTTAATATTTCTTTTACAAGAGCTATCTCTTTATCTTTCATTATCTTCATTTTATCACTCCTCATTAGTAAATCAAATCAGTATTCAAGTTCAGATCCTTCAAAAGCTTTAACGGTAATTTTTTCATCATCAATTACTTTACCGATAATTTGGCAGTTGCAATAATCCTTTAAAGTTTCCATAATTTTATCTGCTTCACTTTCATCACATATTACAACAAAACCTACACCCATGTTGAAAACTTTATACATTTCTTTGATGTCAACATTTTGTTCATAAATAAGTTTGAATATTTCTGGAACTTCTGGAAGGTCAGTTATTTCGTATCCCACACCTTTTTTCAAACGTCTGAGGTTTGTGAATCCTCCTCCTGTAATGTGGGCAAGTCCATTAATATTATATTCTTTTTCAAATAGCGCAACAATAGGTTTTACATATAGTTCAGTTGGTCTAATTAACTCTTCTCCGATGGTGGTTTTCCCATTAGGCATTTTATCATCGATGCTAAATCCAGCATCATCAAATAATGCTTTTCTAGCTAAACTGTAACCGTTGGAATGAATTCCATTACTTTCAATACCAATCAAAACATTTCCGGGTTGAATATTTTCACCAGTAATGATTTTATCGATATCAACAAATCCAATACCGGTTCCTGCTAAATCAAAATCTTTGATGATTCCTGGAAGTGATGCAGTTTCACCACCAATAATTGCAATTTTTGATTCGTTTGCACCGGTAACAAGACCTTCAGCAATTTCAGCTGCTCTTTCAGGATCAGGTTTTTCAACAGCAAGATAATCTACTAAAGCAATTGGTTCTGCTCCGACACATAAGATGTCGTTTACAACCATTGCAATACAGTCAATACCGACTGTGTCATATTTGTTCATCATTTCTGCAATTAAAATTTTACTTCCAACACCATCAGTACTCATTGCAATAGCTTTGTCTCCTAATTTAACTAAAGCAGCATAATGACCACTGTCAGTAATAATATCTCTACATTCTAGTGTTGATTTAAGTTTATCTGCTAATTTTGAAACAGTAACTGCTTCTAAATCAATATCAACGCCTGATTCTGAATAAGTAACCATATTTACACCCTATTTGAATAAAAATAAATTATTAATGTTGTAATAGTTTACAACATTTATTATTATAATATTAGTTATGTATTAATTAGTATTTAATAATTAATGTATTCTCACACAATCTAAATTAATTGGAGTTTTGGTTTCAATCTTATAACTTCTATGAATTGATGAAGCTAAATCCACAGCTTTGTATGGATCTCCGTGACAAGTAATAACCTTTTCAGGTCTTGGATTAAGTCTTTTAACGTATTCCATAAGTTGTCTTCTGTTAGAGTGTCCACTGAATCCATTAATTGTTTTAACTTCCATTTTAACACAGAATTGTCTTGTTCTTCCATCATCATCTTCAAGAGGAATTTCTTTCCAACCTTTTTGGACTCTTCTACCCATTGAACCTTCAGATTGATATCCTACAAAGATTAATGTGTTTCTTTCATTTTCACATAACCATTTGAAGTATTCAACAGAGTTTCCTCCGGTTAACATACCTGAAGTAG
>CAZOYH010000047.1:0-11659 GCA_964583995.1 uncultured Methanobrevibacter sp. | reverse complement strand
TTACTGGATTTTCAGGAGCAGAATATAAATTTAGTTCTTGTGGCAATCCTTTGAAGTTTGCCATACTATCTTTAACATTTGCAATGTCAAAGTCATCATCCAACTCAATGAATACTGCTTCAGTATGACCATCAATAACAGGTACCCTATGACATGATGCACTTAATTTGAAATCTGCATTAATTACATCACTACCATCAAAAGAACCTAACAAATAGAGAGATTCACTTTCCATTTTTTCTTCTTCGCCACCAATATACGGCACTAAATTATCAATGATAGCCATTGATGGAACCCCATTATAACCTGCACCAGATACAGCTTGCATGGTTGAAACCCTAACAGACTTAACATTGAAATTATCAACAACAGGTTTCAATGTTAATGCTAAAGCAATAGTTGAACAATTTGGATTGGTTACAATGAATCCATCCCAATCATTTTCCTTTTGTTGAGCATCAATCATGTCTAAGCATTGCGGATTGACTTCTGGGATTACTAATGGAATATTTTTCTTCATTCTGTGTGCACTAGCATTACTTGCAACAACATAATCTTTTGCAAATTCTTTTTCAACTTTAAGTGCAAAATCTGCTGGAAGAGATGAAAATACAATGTCAACATCATTATCCATTGCATCAGGATTTGTTTCAATAACTTCTATATCCCTAACAGATTCAGGCATCTCTTCATTCATATACCATGTTGTAGCATCCTCATATCTTTTTCCAGCTGAACGAGATGATGCCGCTAATGCAGTAATTTCAAAATCCGGATGATTTTCCAATAACTGAATAAATCTTTGACCAACCATTCCAGTTGCGCCAAGTACACCTACATTTACCATATTACTCACCTATTCTAAACCTAAAACATCATTCATACTGCTTACAACACCCCTTTGAGCATTAGGGATGTATCTGATAGCTCTGATAACACCTGCAATAAATACTTCTCTGGTGTGGGCTTGATGTTTAACTTCTAATCTTTCACCATCACCGACAAACATGACGGTGTGATCACCTACAATGTCTCCACCACGAATAGCATGAACACCAATTTCCTCAGGAGTTCTTTTGCCAACTAAACCTTTTCTTCCATAGACTCCAACTTCTTCAGGGTCACGGTCAAGTTCTTTAGCTATAACTTCAAATGCAGTTACTGCTGTTCCAGACGGAGCATCTTTTTTCTGATTGTGGTGTGCTTCTATAATTTCAATATCATAATCATATAATAAAGGAGCCAATTTCTTTAAGGTATTGAAAAATACATTTACTCCAATAGCCATATTTGATGAAATGACTGCAGGAACATTATTTTCTTCAACATTTTTAATGTTTGAAGCCATCTGTTCTTCACTAAAACCTGTAGTTCCAACAACAATTCCAACACCACATGAGGTAGCTGTTTTAATTGTTTCAACTGCTGCAGGAGCAATAGTGAAATCAACCAATACATCAGGGCTTGAAGCTTTTAAAGTTTCTTCTAATTTTTCAGACCCGACAATTTCTACACCAAGCTCATCAATACCTGCCTGAATACCTGCATCCTTACCTGCAAGAGGAGTGTTTGGCATTTCAATTGCTGCTACTACTTCCATGTCATCTTGTTGTGTAATTTTTCTAATAATACCGGAGCCCATTCTTCCTGCAGCTCCAGTTACTGCTACTTTAATCATATTATAACCCACTTAAATTAAATTAGAATCTTTTAATGCTTTTTTGAGAATTTCAAGATTTTCTTCTTTCATCTCACATAACGGTTGTCTGAGAGGTCCTGAAGGAAGTCCCATTAAGTTCATTGCAGTTTTAACAGGAACAGGATTACTTTCAATGAAAAGAGCTCTTATGATATCGAGCATTTCATAGTGAAGTTCCAAAGCTCTTGTGTAATCGTCATTTAAAATGCTGTCAACCATTAAATGCATTCTTTTTGCATCAATGTTTGCAGATGCACTGATTACACCAGTTCCCCCAACAGCCATAATAGGTAAAGTTAGAGAGTCTTCACCGGAAAGTATATTGAAATCATCTTCAAGTCCTTCTAGAGAGAGTGCTCTGTAAATATCGGAAACTTTATCAACACTACCACTAGCTTCTTTAATAGCATCAACACCATCGACTTTTGCAAGTTCAACAGCGGTTTCAACTTCAATATTTGATCCGGTACGGGACGGAACGTTGTATGCAATAAGCGGAATGTCACATTTACCTGCAATAGTGGCATAATGGTCTACTAAAGCATGCTGTTGTGGTTTATTGTAATATGGAGTAATTAACAATGCAGCATCAGCACCTGCATCAGCAGCAAATTTAGTTAAAGACAATGCCTCGGAAGTTGCATTACTTCCGGTTCCGGCAATTGTTTCAACTCTACCGTCAACCTCATCCACTAAAAGTTCAATGACTCTTTGATGTTCTTCATGACTAATGGTTGCTGATTCACCAGTGGTTCCAGCACCAACAAGTCCGTTAACTCCCTGATCAATTAAATAATTAATGTTATGTCTAAATCCCTCTTCGTCAATTGCTCCATCTTTTGTAAATGGAGTAATCATCGCAACATATGTTCCTTCAAATCTCATTCTAAAACCTCACTAATCAATTTATGAGCTATTTCTCCATCTTCCCAGTCAACAAACAATACAACTGCAGTTTGTGATGATGAAATTTCTAAAATATTTATGTTATGTTTTCTAAGCGGTTCTGTAATATCTGAAATAATACCTGGAGTTTCAATAATGTCTGGACTGACAAATGTAATCATTGCAGTATCTCTTCCAAGTGATAAAGAACTTAAAACATCAGTTTCGACTACCATACGGTGTAATAAATGATATGCTTTATTTGAATCTGCCTTATCAACAAAAGCAGTGATTGAATTTTGGCCTGCAGACAAGCCAAAAATATTAACGTTTTCATCAGCAAGACAAGCTGTCAATTTAGCCATCAAACCGACTTTTTTAAGCATTGCCTCACCAACAATTGCAATAAGTGAAATAGGGTCTTTATAAAGGGTGACGCATTTTAACATTTCTCCTTCATAAGGTCCCACAATACGTGTTCCCTTAGCAGTTAGGTCACCATGTTCGAAATTAATAATTTTTGCAGTTATTAATGGATCTTTATATTTTAATGCATGTGGATGTAGGACCTGTGCTCCATGAGTAGCCAAATCTCTTAATTCCTCAACTGAGATTTCATCCAATAGCTGTGCATCTTCTATTTTATTTGGATCAGTTGACATTACACCTTCAACATCAGTAACAATAATTACTTCATTAGCATCCAAACAATGCCCTATTAAGAATGCAGTAATGTCACTTCCACCTCTTCCCAAAGTGGTGATTTCACCGCTAGGACCTTTTCCTAAAAATCCGCAAATAACTGGAATGACTCCTTGATTTATAAGTCTCCTAATTCCTTCAATTTTTTTATCTGTTGTTTTAAAATCAATCTTTGCTTCTAAGGAATTAGAATCAGTTATGATTGGCCATAATTCATTATAAGGATCAATAAATTCTGACTTGACACCTAATGATTCAATAGTTGCTGAAAATAATCTTGCGCTAGTTAATTCGCCCATAGCCATAATTTCTGCCTTCTGCTTGTCAGTTAATCCTGCACCAATAGCTTCATTGGATAAACCAATTAAGTCATCAGTTGTCTTGTTAACAGCTGAAACTACAACCACTACCTGATTACCTTTCATATATTCATTTACAACGGACTGCGCCGCTTTTTTAATTCTAGAACCATCACCTACCGAGGTTCCTCCAAATTTTACTACTACCAAATCCATTAAGTTCACCTATTTCTTAAAAATTGTTAAATATTTTGTTAAATATTGACTAAACAAAATATACATATATATCTTTATACGACCATATTTATAAAGCTTTTATAAAAACAGCAGATTAATAAGAATATTAAAAATTATAAAAATAATTAAATAAAAAAAGTGTAAAAAAATATGAAAAAAAGCTTATTTTTGGGTTTGTTCTAACCTAACAAGCCTTGTTACATATCCAGCAATTTTATTTCTTAAATGCTTAGTACTTACAGTTGAGTATTCTTGTACTAATTTTTTGTTTTCTTCAAAATCAGTAGTGAAAACACCTTTGTGAGTTTCAATAAGTTCTTTTGCTAAACGTTTAACAAATGAAGTTCTAATATTGCCCATCAACAATCCTCCTTAAAATTTCTTTTTGCTCATTTTTACTTAAAATAGTTAGCATATTTACAATTTGATCAATTATATCAATATCAAGACCTTTCTCTTGAGATATCCTCTCAACCCTTTCATGAACCATGTCTTCTCTACTTTTATCATAAATGGGCATTCCAAGATATTCCTTAGAAAGAGCTATATCTTTTGCAAGAGAGGTTCTTTGTGAAATTAAATCAAATAATTCTTTATCAATTTCATCAATACGTTTTCTGGAGTCTTTGAGAAGTTTTTCCGCATCTTCTTTATTTTTAAAAGATTTCATATCTTCAACACTAGTCAAAAAATCACCAAAATTGATAATAATGATAATAATATAATTTATTATAATCCTAGTATATAAATCATATGTTTTTACAGTAATTTACACCCTACATTATCAACTTTTGTTGGAATAACTTTCCCTTCATATTTACTCCATGATTCTTTAACATTATCGATTGATTCATCATCCACAACAGCAACAAATGATGAACCAGTACCTGAAAGACCAGAAGCCAATGCTCCAGCTTCAAGAGCATCAATTGCAATTGAAGAGTTAAAACCTAAAGTTGCAGAATAAATTAAACCATTTAAATTTAAAGCTTTAAAATAATTTTTTTCTTTTGCAAATCCAAATGCAGTCTCGACCAGTGGAGCTAATAATTTCATCCTTTCAGGATTTGAATCACCTGATTTTGAGTAAAAATTAGGCATATACACCAATATCTGATAATCATCCATCTTTTCTTTTATGATAAATTCCCGATTTTTATTGTCCGTGACAACAACTCCTCCAAAGTAGGATGCTGTTGCATCATCAAAAGAACCAGTAATTGTAACACCGGCTTCCAGGGAAGCATCAATAGCCATATTAATTATTTCTAAATCATTTAAAGGAGTCAAATTAAACTCTTCAGAAATTATAGAAGAGACCACTTTAACAATAGCATTTGATGAAGCACTGCTGCTTGAAAGACCTGATGCCATAGGAAGATTGGATTTTGTTTTTAATTCAATACCAAACTCCGCATCATCAACATTATAATGTTCATAAACCTTTTTAGCACATATTTCCATTAAAGTATTGTCTGCTCCAACATCATTAAAACAGGAAATTGAATCGGAAGTTGTTTTCGCTTCACATTGAATATCCAAACCAATACCAAATGCAGAACCAAAACCAGTGGCAATTGCATTTATTATTGTTGCAGAACCAGGAGATCTAACCATTCTTTTCATTATTTAACCTCATCATATGGAATTGTAACTTCAGAAAAATCTTTTGCCCTATTTCGAGCATTTAAAGATAAAACCAACCTCAAATCATCATCATTAATTATTTTATCTATACCTCTGGCAATTGAATGAACATCATTAGGATTTACAAGTAAACCGACATCATCATTGATTATTTCACTGATTCCTCCAACATTGCTTCCGATGACCGGTTTTCCACATGCCAATGCTTCAATTAAAACCAAACCAAAACTTTCAGAAAATGACGGAAGAATTAAAACGTCACAACTTGGAATAATCTTTTCAACATCATTTCTGGAACCTGTAAATATTACATCAGGAATATTTTCATCTTCAACCTTTTTAGACAATTTTTTATATAACGGTCCATCACCGACAATGACTAAATAATAATCACTGTTTGCAATCTTTTTAGCCTCAAGAAGAGAATCAACATTTTTTCTTTTAATTAAATTACCTACAAAAAGAACAATAGGTTTCTCTTCAAGCTTATTTTCCCTTTTAAAAGAATCATCCTTTTTAGCAGAAAATTTATCGATATCAACGGAATTCCAGGACAACCTAGTCTTATTGGATATTCCAGTAACGCCAGTTGCAATAATTTCATGCCTTAAAGCATTGCTAACTGCCAGTACCACATCAGCATCCTTTAAAACATTTTTAATTGTTGACCTCATAAATGATTGTTTTTTATACATTTCAAACATGTCAGAACCATGTGCTGTGACATAAGTTTTTATCCCCTGTTTTTTTCCAACTTCAACAGCCGCTGCCCCTGCAGGGAATAGATAATGACCATGAATAAGGTCAATGTCTTCTTTTTCAATCAATTTTTCCAATGCTTTTTTTGCATTTTTCTTAAACATTAACCCTCTAACACCCGGAACATTCAAACCCTTAGTTCCAATAACATGAATTCCATCGATATCCTGCAATTCCTTGTGAGGATAAGTTATTACATAAACTTCATGGCCTTCCCCAACCAGCTTTTTAGATAAAGTATGAATATGAACACCTACTCCCCCAACATGAGGTGGAAACTGACCAACCATAGCTATTTTCATGAAAATAAACTCCAATTATTTCTTATTTATTATATAGTATAATTGTTGTTTAAATAATTGCCTTCCATGTCAACCAACATAACATTCAAGTCCAAATCAAATCGTTGCTTACACCTATCTTTAATGGCTAAAGCAATACTGTTTGAAACTTCAAAAGAAACGTCCAACTCTTCTAAAATGGACATCATATCATCAGTTGTTTTTGAATCAAATAGTCTTTGTAAATTTTGCCTATCAACGCCACACAATGCCGCATGAGTAACCATTATTTCACGCCTTCCATCAGCAACTGCATGCTTTGTGTCAAATATTCCCCCTGCAACCTTAATCAGTTTACCCATATGACCAAAGAATGTGAACTTTTTAATTCCCCTTTTTTCAGCTTCCTCAAACATGAAACCGACAAAATTACCTGTTTGAACAATCTGTTCCTTGGTTATGTCCAAGTTTTCAAGAGCCAATTTTTCGCCAATGTTTCCAGGAACGAAAACCAAATCCTGAATATTTGAGGCAAGCGCCACATCAAGCTGAGTAACAATGGAGTTCTTATAGGCATCACTGGACATGGATCTTGCAATGCCCGTTGTTCCAAGAACGGATATTCCTCCAACAATTCCCAATTTAGGGTTCATTGTCTTTCTGGCTATAGTTTCTCCTTCAGGAATAGAAATAGTGACTTTAGCAATTTTTCCTTCAGGAACTTTATCTGATAAATTTTTAACAATCATTCTGCGGGGAACGGGATTGATTGCATAATCTCCAACAGGAATTTGAAGACCAGGTTTTGTAATTTTACCAACACCTTCACCTCCGGAAATTACCACATTAGACTCTTCATCTGTTTTATCAAATAATTCAACAGTTGAAATAATATCCAATCCAACAGTTACATCAGGATCATTATATGGATTTTTATGGGCTACAGCATAAGCCTTGTTGGATGAAATTACTTTGCATTCATCAATAATTATATCTAAAGTCTTTTTTGGAGTTTCAACTTTAACACAAACAATATCCGAAGTGTCCAAAATTGCATCCAAAGCTGCAAGAGAACATGCAGTAGCTACCGTACCTGTTGTAACACCAGTATAATTCCCATCAGTCATTTTGCTAAAAAAATTATAAAAAAAGAGTGAATCTATAATAAAGATTCTAATTTTTCAATAAGTTCGAAATCACTAGGTGCACCGACAAAAGCAACATCACCATCAATTACAATTGTAGGAACAGCCATGATTTGATATTCAATAGCTCTTTGTCTATTTTCTTCACTTTCATCAATTTTAATTGTTTCTACATCAATTGCGTCACCTAATTTGCCTTTTGCACTTTCGGCAGCATCAATTGCTGCAGGACAATGTGGGCAGGAATTAGTTGAAAATACTTCTACTTTAATTGCCATAGTAAAAAATCTCCTATAGTTTTTGTAACTATTTTATAATTTTTAATATATAACTCTTACCCAGCGATTAGTTAACAAATGCTCTCTGATAATATTTATTATATATTAAAAAGATAAAAATTATTGATTAAAATGGAAAATTTAGACAATGACATTAAAGAAATAATTAACAGTGCATACCCGTACATTAAAGAGTTTAATCCCGCACAAAAAGCAGTGATTGAATCAGGATACCTTGAAGATAAATCAAATTACATAATATGTATTCCAACGGCAAGTGGAAAAACAGTTTTGGGAGTTCTGCCTGCCCTTAAAACTATTTTAAATGGTGGAAAGGCCGTTTATGCTGCACCACTTCTGTCTATTCAAAACGAAAAAGTTAAAGAGTTCAAAGCATTTGAAGACCACGGAATCAATGTTGGAAAACATCCTTCAAGTTCGGATTTATCAGTTATGGTTTTCGAATCATTTGATGCACTTACTAGATTTTCCTGGAACGTACTTAGAGATGTTGACACATTGATTATCGACGAATTCCATATGATTGGAGAGTTTACAAGAGGCCCTACACTTGAAGCAGCAATAACAAGAGCAAAAATTATCAACCCAAGCATGCGGATAATTGCACTTTCAGCTACTTTAAGAAACATAGAAGAAATCGAAGGCTGGCTTGAAGGAACCTGTGTTGAACATGACTACAGGCCAGTTCCACTAAATAAAGAAGTACTGGATGCTGAAATGTTCAATACCAAAAATAAAAATGATGTCATTGTAAAAGTTGTTGAAAAAGCAATCAAAGACAAATCACAGGCATTGGCTTTTGTATCAACAAGACGATTTACAGAAAGTCTTGCAACTTACGTTTCTAAAAAAATCAATAAAAAGATTAATGTGGAACAGCGAAAACGCTTTAAAGAAGTTGCCGAAAAGATTCTTGAAGTTCCCAAGAAAAAAGGCTCGCTTCCAACAAGCACCTGCCTTAAGCTGGCTGAAGCATGTGAATATGGTGTTGCATTCCACCATGCAGGCCTTTTTAATGAGCAAAAGGAAATTATTGAAGATGAATTTAGAAACGGGAACATATTAATGATTACTGCAACTCCAAGTTTAATGTACGGAGTGAATTTACCTTCAAAAACAGTTATAATTAGAGACCATACCCGTTGGACTGCCAATGGCCCTCAGCCAATTCCGGTTTTTGACTATGAGCAAATGTCCGGGCGTGCAGGAAGACCACAGTATGATGATGTCGGATATTCTTATCTTATTGCCAAAACAATGGACGAAGCTCAAAACTTACAGGAATTTTACGTTGAAGGAGAAATAGAGTTAACCAACTCCAAATTAGTTGACAATAAAGATGCAATATACAGACAGATTATTGCACAAATCGCTTCTTCACTTTCAAAAAATTTAGATGAACTAACAGACTTTTTTGGAAAAACCCTTTATGGATATCAAATGAGCAACAACCCTTCAATGTCACTGTTTGCCGCAGACAGTTTAAAATATGAACTTGAAAGCGCACTTGAATTTTTACTTCAAAATGGAATAATTAGAGCAACACCTGAAGGGCTTAAGACAACTGATTTCGGTACATTGATTGCAAAATCCAATTATTCTGTTGAAACAGCAGTTAAAATTAAAGAATATATCTCAACAATTAATGAAATCAATGTTGAAGAGTTCATTTATGCTTTATGTGAAACCCCTGATTTGCCTTTGATATCATTTAAAGGAAGAAAATCAAAAGACCCTGTAAGGGATAAATTATCAGAAGTGGGTCTTTTTGCAGTTGATATTGGAAATCCTGAAGCAACAGCTGTTTCATTAATCGAATGGATTAATGAGAGAAGCGAATATGAAATTGAAAATAAATATAGTGTCTATTCTGCATCTACAAGAAGATCTGCTTATGAGGCATCACGTCTTGTCAAATTTGCCAAAAACACTTCCGAGGTTTTAGGAAGTTACTCCAACCTAAAGGACTTTGATATATTGTCCGCCAGATTGTATTATGGTGTAAAAGTAGACATTATCCCATTGGTGGTTGGTGTTAAAAGGCTTGGAAGAAAACGTGCCAGAAATCTGGTAAACATTTTTGGTGACAATTTAAGCGGTATTTCTCAAAGAGAATTGCAAAAAGTTGAAGGAATTGGTCCTAAACTCGCTGAAAAAATAAGTAATTTTGTAAATAATTAAAAAGGTGGGATTTAACCTCCACCTTCAGCAACATTAGAATCCAATTCAAGGTCTTCTAATGCTTGTGCTTTTTCTTTCATAGTTTCGATGTCGATATCGCCGTCATCTTCTTTATCATAATAAGTAGATGTCTTAATGTCTTTTTCATCAAGCAATTCCACTAATTTTGCACGATACCATAAGTTGGTTTTATCAATCTTTACCCAATCAACGCCGTCTTGTGTTTTTACATCAACAACCTGACCGATTGTTCCTGTATCAACATATCTGACATATGAGTCAATAGGAATTTCAATATCCCTTGCATCTAAAACCATTTTAAAAACCTATTTATTCATCTTCAATTTCAACTTCAACAGTTTCAGCTTCTACTTCTTCTTCTGTTTCTTTTGGAATTTCTTTATTTAAGATAACATATGCTCCAATAGTAGCAATATCATCAAAGTTTATTTCAATTTCATCTTTAGAGAAGATGTTTTTTTGTAAGGTTAAAGTTACAGTTTCAATTTTACCAGTTTCTTTGTCAAAGTCAACATTGTCAACTTTTCCTACTTCATATGCATTTTTGTCTAATACAATAGAACCAATAAATTCTTTAATTTTCATAATTTCACCTTATATATGAATTATATTATAATATATAAATCATTAACTATTTAAATAAAACGAATATATATAAATTAACTATTAAAACGAGTGGTGAAAGAATGGAAAAAGCATGTCGAATAATTATAGAAGATATTCTCAATGGCAAAATATCTACTCGACGTGACCTTGAAGTTGCAAAAAGACAATTGTGCCGTGATTTGAAATTATCAAAATTCATGAGCAATGCAGACATCTTGGAGTTTGCAAAACCTGAAGAAAAGGAAATTGTTTCTGGAATTTTAAAGAAAAAACCAACCAGAACCATGTCAGGAGTTGCAATTGTTGCGGTTATGTGTCATCCGCATAAATGCCCACATGGAAGATGTTTTTATTGTCCTGAAAGTGAAATAGCGCCTCCAAGTTATACTGGTGAGGAACCTGCAGCACTGAGAGGCAGAATGTATGATTTTCACCCATATATCCAATGCTTTAACAGGTTAAAGCAGCTTAAAAAAATTGGCCATCCCATTGATAAAGTGGAACTAATTATAATGGGAGGAACATTTCCCTCAAGAGACTTATGCTATCAGGAATGGTTTGTATCACAATGTCTAAAGGCAATGACAGATTTTGGACTGATTATTGAAAATAAACCAAATAATTATGAATATAACTTAGATCCTGATGAAATCAGATCTTTTGAAAATGGAGTTTTGAAAAGCTATTTACCTAACGATTATGTGTTAATTGATGATGTGCAAAGCGCAAATGAAAACTCAAAAGTGAGATGTGTTGGAATGACCTTTGAAACACGTCCGGACTACTGTAAAAAAGAGCACATTAACAGAATGCTTGATTTTGGAGTGACAAGAGTTGAACTTGGCGTTCAGACATTATCAGATAATTTATACAAAAAAATTAAAAGAGGCCACACAAT